>NZ_ANAS01000010.1:0-59014 GCF_000341205.1 Nocardiopsis baichengensis YIM 90130
GTTCCCGCCCCCTGGGACAGAGGAACAGAAAAGAAGGTGCCTCCGACCGGCCCGCGCGGGAGGATGCCGGGCGAGCGTGAGTGAAAGGAGCCGGTCTCGGTGGTGCATCCGTCCTTCCCTGTCATCCGGGACATGCGCGAATCCGATGTCCCCCGGGTCGTCGAGGTCAGCCTGGCGGCGGACGGGATGTTCGCCGACGCCGGGCTCGTGCTGCCTCCCGACGACCCGCGTGAGCTGCTCGACCATGTCCTCGGAGCCGTCGGCCCCGACGGGCGGCGGCGCTCCCCCGGCCGGTTCGGTGCCGTGCTGGTCGCCGAGGAGGCCGGCGGCGACACCGACGGCACTGGCAGCACTGGCGGCACCGACCGCACTGACGGCACCTACGGCGCGGACGGCACCGACGGCGCCGGGGCCGCCGGGCTCGCGGCGCTCGTGGAGCTGGACGGGGCCGCGCACCTGGAGCAGATCGCCGTCCATCCCGACCACGGCAGGCGCGGCATCGGCCGCGCCCTCCTCGACGCGTCCTGCGCACGTGTCCGGGAGGCCGGGTTCACCGCGATCACCCTGACCACCTTCCGGGACCTGGAGTGGAACGCCCCTTGGTACACACGCCACGGCTTCCGTGAACTCCCCCGCGAGGCCTGGGGCCCCGGGCTCGCCGAACAGTGGCGGGCCGAGGAGCGGGCCGGGATCGCCGTGGCCCCGCGCATCGCGATGCGGCGCGCCCTCGACGCGCCCTGACGAGGGCGGTCCCCTCGGCACCGACCATGACAACTTCCGTTGGCACAGTGTCGCTTGTAGTGTTCGTCGGACGCTCTTCCCCGTCCCCGACCCCCGACGGAGGTTCCGATGGGTGAGACCCCCTGGCGCCCGGAGGACGCACCGCGCCTCGACGGCCGCGTGGCCGTGGTGACCGGCGCCAACAGCGGGATCGGCTTCCAGGCCGCACGCCTGCTCGCCCACCTCGGTGCGCACACGGTCCTGGCCTGCCGCAGCCCCGAGCGGGGCGAGCGCGCCCTCGAACGGCTCAGGGCCCAGACCCCCGGCGCGAAGGCCGAGCTCGCCCTGCTCGACCTCGCCGACCTGGCATCCGTGCGCGCCTTCGCCGAGGACCCGCCCGCCGAGCGGATCGACATCCTGGTCAACAACGCCGGGGTGATGGCCCTGCCCTACCGCACCACCGCGGACGGGTTCGAGATGCAGTTCGGCACCAACCACCTCGGGCACTTCGCCCTCACCGGGCTGCTGCTGCCGCGCCTGCTGGCCGCGCGGGCCCCGCGCGTCGTCACCGTCAGCAGCGAACTCCACCGGATCGGGCACACCCGCTTCACGGTGGACGGAGGGCCGGACCGCTACCGGCGGTGGGACGCCTACGCCGGATCCAAGCTGGCCAACCTGCTGTTCAGCGGCGAGCTGCACCGGCGCGCCGAACGGGAGGGCGGCGCGCTGCTGTCCGCGGCGGCCCACCCCGGCATGGCCGGCACCGACCTCGCCGCCGCCGGGCCGTCGCTGGAAGGGCGGCCCCGTCTGGGGAGCCTCCTGGCCGGGGCCGCGGGGACCATCGGCCACTCCGACCTCGGCGGCGCGCTGCCGACCGTGCGGGCGGCGGTCGATCCTGACGTGCGGGGCGGCGCCTACGTCGGGCCGAGGGGGTTCTTCGGTCTGCGCGGTGCCCCCCGGTTCTGCCGGCCGAGCACGGCCGCGCGCGACCACGCTGCGGCCGCCCGCCTGTGGACCCTGTCCGAGGAGGCGACCGGCGTGGTCTACACCTGGCCGTGATGCGCCACCGGCGCGGGGCCCACCCGGCCTTCGTCCGCACTCAGGTGCGCTGCTCCGGGCAGGAACGCACCCCTCGAGCCCGGTCGGGTGACGACCGGGCGACCAGGAAGCGGTTCTGATCGCCCAGGGCCTTGGCCACAGGACCCCGCCCCGCCGCACCGGCCCGGCCGAGGATCAGGGTCCGGTCCGGGTTCACTCGGCGACCGCCGCGTAGAGCTCCTCTCGCGCGTTCTCCAGGGCCAGGAGCAGCGCTCCGCGGAGCACCGGCTCCTCCACGCGGCCGACGCCGACCTCGGGGGCGTTCGGGCCGATGGCGGGGACGGCCTCGGCGACGCGGCGGGCCAGCTCCTCGCCGCCCGCGCGGGCCACCTCCCCGCCGAGCACCACCAGGCCCGGGTCCAGCACCACGCAGACCGCGGCCACACCCCGGCCGATGCGCTCGGCCAACCGGTCGAGGAAGGCCGCGCCGCGCCCGCCGGGGTCCTCGGCCGCCGCGTCGCGCGCCGCAGTGATCACCTCGGCCGCCCCGGCCCCGGTGACGCCGTGCTCGGCGGCCAGCGCGACGATCTCGCGGCCGCCGACCAGCGACTGGAACCCGTGCTCGATGCCGCCGTCCTGCATGCGCAGCGACTGGAAGCCGCCGGGCCGCCCCACGTCGCGCGGCAGCGGCGCCCCGGGCACCGGCAGGTACCCGATCTCGCCGGCGCCGCCCGAGCGGCCGCTGCGGATCCGCCCGTCCAGCATGATCGCCATGCCCACGCCGCCGGACAGCCACATCAGCGCGAAGTCCCGCTCGTCGCGCGCCGCCCCTTCGGCGTGCTCGGCCATGGCGGCCAGGTTGACGTCGTTCTCGATCAGCACCGGCCGTCCCAGCTCGGCGCCGAGCGCGTCGAACACCCCCTCCAGCCACGCGTGCAGGTCGAAGGAGAACCGCACGGCCCCGGTGCGCGGGTCGACCACGCCGGGCGTGCCGATGACGCAGGCGTTGAGCCGCTCGGGCGGCACCCCCGCGCTCTCCACGAGCTTGACCACCAGGGAGCACACCGCCCCGACGGGGTCGGAGGCGCTCGACGGGTCGATGCTGCCCTGCTCCACCACCGCGCCGGTGATGTCGGCGACGGCGGCGGTGGCCTCGGCGGCCCCCACCTCCAGCGCCACCGCGTAGGCGCTGGAGGGCACCGCCTCGTACAGCGCGGCGTTGGGGCCGCGGCCCCCGGCCTGGCTTCCCGCGACCCGCACCAGGCCGCGCTCCTCCAGGCGGGAGAGCAGCTGTGAGGCGGTGACCTTGGACAGCCCCGTCTCCCGTCCCAGCTGGGTACGCGTCAGCGGCCCCGACGTCAGGAGGAGCTCCAGCGCGGCACGGTCGTTGAGCTGCCGCAGCAGCCGCGGGGTCCCCGGGCGTCGAGACATAACCGTGACACCCCCATCCCTATTAGTTAAGAAAGTTTCCTGTTAGTTTAACGGCCAACGTGAACCAGGTCTCGTTCACACCCCCGGACTCCGGATCCCCGGAGGCGGGGGCGGCGCGCGACCGAACGGCGTACCAGAGCTATACCAGCACACCCCCGCACCCATGACGAAGCCCGCACAGCGTTCGTAGCCGACCCAGAGATGACCGGGGGGCGTCTTCTTCGACGCACGGTCGCGCGCGTGGCGACGCGTGAAGGGAGAGAACCAGTGAGATTCCCGAAGATCGCGGCCGTTCCGGCGGTCGTCCTGCTCGCGGCCGCCTGCGGCGGAGGAGGCGGTGAGGGCGGTGCCGACCCGTCCGGCGCGCCCGACAGCCTGACCGTGTGGGTCATGGGCACCGCGCAGGACCCCCTCGTCGAGTACTTCGACGGCATCGAGGAGCGCTACCAGGAGACCTACCCCGACACCGCGATCGAGGTGGAGTTCGTCCCCTGGGAGGACGCCCAGGAGTCCATCACCAACGCGATGGCCGGCGGCGACGCGCCCGACGTCCTGGAGGTCGGCAACGACCAGACCTCCAACTGGGCCCAGCAGGGCGCCCTGCTCGCGCTCGACGACCACATCGCCGACTGGGAGGACGCCGGCGACCTGGACCAGGGCGCCCTGGAGTACGGCCAGTACGACGGCGCGCAGTACGGCGTCCCGTGGTTCGCCGGCGTGCGCACCCTGTACTACCGGGCCGACTGGCTGGACGACCTGGGGATGGAGCCCCCGGCGACCTGGGACGAGCTGGTCGAGGTCTCCCAGGCCGTCGAGGACGAGCACGACGTCCCCGGGTTCGCCGCCCCCACCGACTTCACCAACGGCATCGCCAGCTTCATCTGGAGCAACGGCGGCCAGATCGCCACCCAGGAGGGCGGCGAGTGGCAGGGGCAGCTCACCAGCGACGAGGCCAAGGAGGCCGTCGAGTTCTACGCCGGGCTGACCGCCGAGGAGGAGATCTCCCCGCAGTCCTACGTCGGTGAGAACGAGCTGGTCCCGCTGGCCGACATGGCCAACGGCGAGTTGGGCATGTACATCGACGGCAGCTGGGCCATGGGCCAGATGGAGGAGCAGGCCGAGGACCCGGCCCTGCTGGAGGAGATCTCCGCCGCGCCCATCCCCGGGGCCGAGGGCATCGCCCCGGCCTTCGCGGGCGGCTCCGCGCTCAGCGTCTTCGCCACCACCGAGTCGCCCGAGTACGCAGCCGAGCTGCTCACGATGATGGCCGACAAGGAGGGCGGCAAGGGCTACGCCGACGCCGCGGGCTACTTCCCGGCCTACCCCGAGCTGCTGGACGACCCCGCCTACCAGGAGGACCCGGTCAAGGCCGCGGGCGCGCAGCAGATGGAGCACACCCAGTTCTTCCCCGCCACCCCGCGCTGGAACGCCGCCGACCAGGACCAGGCGATCCTGCCCTCGGCGGTGCTGGAGATCGTCCAGGGCGATGACGTGGACGAGGTCATGGAGCAGGCCAACAAGGACCTGACCGAGACCCTGAACGAGGAAGTCGAGTAGACCGGGCCCCCTCACAGGCGGGGCGGCCGTCCACCCCTCACGGCCGCCCCGCCGCCCCTCGCCCCGCCCCCACCGTCCCCCGGACCGCTACGCCACCCGAATCGAGAAGTCCCGCCATGGCTCAGACCGTCGAAAAGGCGCCGCCCGACGACCGGGCGGGCGGGCCCGAGGCCCCCGCCGGGCCCGGGCCCCGCCGCGGCCCGCGCCTCAGAATCGGCACCCCGTACCTGCTCATCGTCCCGACCGTGGTCATCCTCGCCGTCGTGCTGCTCTGGCCGATCGTGCAGATGGTCTGGTACTCGATGCACGGGTTCACCACCCGCCACCTGATGCCGAACGCGCCCGCCCCCGAGTTCCGGGGGCTGGAGTACTACCGGCGCCTGCTGACGGACCCCGAGTTCTGGACGATCCTGCGCAACACCGTGGTGGTGTCCGGCCTCATGGTCGGCATCACCATGGTGCTGGGCACCCTGGTGGGCATCCTGCTCAACAAGCTGCCCAAGTGGTTCTCCGCCGTGGTGGCGGTGGGCATGATGCTCGCCTGGGCGACCCCGGCCATCAGCGCCTCGCTGATCTTCCGCTGGCTGTTCATGCCCGACCGGGGCCTGGTCAACGTGGGGCTGGACGCCCTGCCCGACTGGCTGGTGGGCTCGGGCTGGCGGGAGTACAACTGGTTCCTCGAACCGGTGTCGCTGTTCGCCGTGCTCATCATGGTGATCGTCTGGCAGTCGTTCCCGTTCATCGCGGTCTCGGTCCTGGCCGGCCTCAAGAGCATCCCCTCCGAGCTCTACGAGGCCGCCCGGGTGGACGGCGCCGGCCCCTGGCGCAGCTTCTGGAGCGTCACCTTCCCGATGCTGCGGCCGCTGTTCGCGCTGCTGCTGGTGCTGCAGATCATCTGGGACCTGCGGGTGTTCACCCAGCTCTACATCCTCGCCAACGGCTTCCAGAACAAGTCCGTCTACCTGCTCAGCTACTACATCTACCAGCAGGGGTTCAGCGCCAGCCCGCCCAGCTACGGCATGGGCTCGGCGATCGCGGTGGTGATGACCATCATGATCCTCATCGTCACCGCCTACTACCTGCGCATCATGATCCGCCAGGGGGAGACCCGATGACCGCCACCGCGACCTCCGCGCCCCCCGCGAACCGCGCCCCGCGCACGCACCGCGCGCCCCGCCGCCGGCGCTCCCCGGCGGCCCGGCTGCGCAAGGCCGGGCTGTACCTGGCCGGGACGGCCGTCCTGCTCTTCTCGGTCTTCCCCGTCTACTGGATGGTCGCCACCGCGTTCCGCTCCCAGGGCGAGATCTTCTCCCGCGACCAGTCGGTCTTCCCCCGCACCCTGACCCTGGAGCACTTCGACCGGGTGATCAACGGGGAGCTGCTGCCCGGGGTGAGCTTCTGGCAGTTCCTGCTCAACAGCCTGGCGGTGACCCTGGGCTCGGTGCTGGTGGCGGCGCTGCTGTCGCTGCTGGCCGCGGTGGCCGTGGCGCGCTTCCGCTTCCGCCTGCGCACCGCCTTCATCGTGCTGCTGATGGTGATCCAGATGGTGCCGATGGAGGCCATGATCATCTCGATCTTCATCAACTTCCGGCAGATCCAGGACGCCACCGGGGTGACGATGCTCGGCAACCTCACCGGCATCCTGATCGTCTACACCGCCGTCGCCCTGCCGATCACCATCATGATGCTGCGGGGCTTCGTGGCCGCCGTGCCCAAGGAGCTGGAGGAGGCCGCCGCCATCGACGGCGCCTCCAACGCGGTGATCTTCTGGCGCATCCTGATGCCGCTGGTGGCGCCGGGGCTGGTCGCGGCCAGCATCTTCGCCTTCATCACCGCCTGGAACGAGTTCATCGTCGCGCTGACCTTCCTGGGGCGCAGCACCGACTTCTACACGCTCCCGCTCACGCTGTCCTACTACTTCGGACGGACCGGCACCGAGTGGGGGGCGATCATGGCCGCCTCCACGCTGCTGACCATCCCGGTGATGGTGTTCTTCCTCTTCGTGCAGCGGCGCATGGTCTCCGGCCTGACCATGGGCGCGGTCAAAGGCTGACCCGCGGCCGCCGGACCGGGCGCCCGCGCGCGGCGCCCCGCCCGCGCGGGCGCCCTCCCCTGTCCGCACCCCCTCACTCTGCGCGCCTGCGCGCCCGCGCACGGCGCACCCGCAATGAACGGAGCCTCCATGACCGCGGATCCGAGCCTGGACCGCCTCGCCAACGCCACGCTTCTGGTTCCCTTCGAGTCGACCACCGCGCCCCGCTGGATCCTGGACGGACTCGCCGACGGCCTGGCCGGCGTGTGCCTGTTCCACAACAACATCGACCTCTCGCAGGGCCCCGCCGAGCTGGTCGCGCTCAACCGCACCCTGGCCGAGGCCGCGGACGCGCCGCTGATCTCCCTGGACGAGGAGGGCGGCGACGTCACCCGCATCGGCCAGGCGGCCGGCAGCGACTACCCGGGCAACGCCGCGCTGGGCGCCATCGACGACCCCGGCCTGACCGAGGAGGTCCACGCCGGCCTCGGCGCCGAACTGCGCGGCCTGGGCCTGACCCTCGACCTGGCACCGTCGGTGGACGTCAACACCGCCGCGGACAACCCGACCATCGGCACCCGCTCCTTCGGCTCCGACGCCGACCTGGTGGCCCGGCACGCCGGCGCGGCCGTGCGGGGGCTGCAGAGCGCCGGGATCGCCGCCGCGGCCAAGCACTTCCCCGGCCACGGCGCCACCACGCAGGACTCCCACCTGGACCTTCCGGTGGTCGACGCCCCCGCCGACGTGCTGCGCGAGCGCGAGCTGCGGCCCTTCCGCGCCGCGGTCCAGGCGGGGGCGCAGGCGGTGCTCACCGCGCACATCACCCTGCCCGCGCTGGACGTCGACGGCCCGGCCACGCTCAGCCCCACCGCGCTGGCCGGCCTGCTCCGCGGCGAGCTCGGGTTCACCGGCATGGTGATCAGCGACGCGCTGGAGATGGACGGGGTCAGCGGCGACATCGGCGTCCCGGAGGCGGCGGTGCGCGCCCTGCAGGCCGGGTGCGACCTGCTGTGCCTGGGCCGCTTCCGCTACGCCGACGACGTGGCGGCGGTGCGCCGGGCCGTCACCGACGCGGTCCGCGACGGGCGGCTGCCCGCCGCCCGGCTGGAGGAGGCGGCCGAGCGCACCGCGCAGGTGCGCCGGTGGACCGCTCGGCAGCCCGCACCCCCCGCGGACGCCCCGGCCGCCCCGGGCCTGGAGGGCGCGCGCCGCGCGGTGCGGGTGGAGGGCGTGCTGCCCTCCGCCGAGGAACTGGCCGACCCGTACGTGGTGGAGCTGGACGCCCCCGCCGGGATCGCGGTGGGCGAGGTGCCGTGGGGGCTGTCGCCGTGGTTCCCCCGGACCGAGCGGATCCGGGCCGAGCACGACTCCCCCCGGCGGGTCCTGGCCCGCGCGCAGGGGCGGCCGCTGGTGGCGGTGGTGCGCGACGCCCACCGCTACCCGGACACCCGGGACTTCGTGGAGGCGCTGTGCCGGGCGCGGCCCGACGCCGTGGTGGTGGAGATGGGGCTGCCGGTGTGGCGCCCGGAGTGCCGGGCGCACGTGCGCAGCTACGGCGCCGCCCGGGTGAACGGCCAGAGCGTCGCCGAACTGCTCGGCGGAGTCCCGGCCCCGGTGCGGTGAGGATCCGGGGAGGCGGGGAGGCAGGGAGGCAGGGAGGCAGGACACCGAACCGGCGGAACGCGCCCCTGCCGCCCGCCTCCTCCGGAGGCGGCTCGGCTAGGGTGGAGCGTGCGGACCGGTGCCGGCACCGCCCCGGCCCCCGTTCCCCGGCCCAGGACGACGAGCAGTGGAGGCGCCCCGATGGCCCCGATCCCGCCCGCAGCGGCGCCACACCCCCGCCCCTTTGAACCGGACTCCCCTCGATTCACGGCATAATCGCAGCATGCGCCTTTCTGCCCGGGTCGATTACGCGTTGCGCGCCGCAGCCGAACTCTCCGCCGCCAGCGGCGGTCCGGTTACGGCCGAACAGCTCGCGCGCGCCCAGGCCATACCCGGAAAATTCCTTGAGAACATCCTCACCCAGCTGCGCCGCGCCGGCCTGGTGCGCAGCCAGCGCGGCCCCGTCGGGGGCTACTGGCTGGCCCGCCCGGCCGCCGAGATCTCCCTGGCCGACATCATCCGCGCGGTGGACGGCCCCCTGGCCAACGTCCGCGGCGAGCGCCCTGAGGACGTCGACTACGACGGCGCCGCCCGCAACCTGCAGATGGTCTGGATCGCCCTGCGCGCCAGCGAGCGGTCGATCCTGGAGAGCGTGAACCTGGAGCACCTGTCCACCGGGAAGCTCCCCGACGGCGTGCGCCGGCTCGCCGAGGACCCCGACGCCTGGATGAGCTGAGGCTCCCGAGAGCACGGGTGAAGCACATCGGCGGCGCCCCCGACCCATCGGGGGCGCCGCCGTCGCACATGGTCCGCCCTGCGCGCGCCGTCCGGCGGTGCGGGCGGAGGGTCCTCAGACGCCGACCATGTCCACCACGTCGGGGACGCGGTCGGGCACCTGGTCGATGTCGAGGCGGTCGTCGGGCACGGGCTCCGCCGGGACCGAGCCGCTGAGCATCGCCGCCTCCTGCAGTTCGGCGAGCGCCAGCTGGTCCGCGACCTCCCGCAGCACCTGGGACAGGGGGACGCCGAGGGCGCCGCAGATCGAGGAGAGCAGCTCCGAGGAGGCCTCCTTCTGCCCGCGTTCGACCTCGGAAAGGTAGCCGAGGGAGACCCGGGCCTCTGCCGACACCTCGCGGAGGGTGCGGCCCTGTCGCTGCCGAAGCCGCCGTAGCACGTCACCGAGCAGGTGACGAAGCAGGACCATCATTCGCGCTCCCTCCCAGCGGTAGCGACCATCATAAAAACACCGTACCTGTCCGCCGCCTGATCGTCGCACCGCATGGCCAGCTGTTCGCTGGAGGGGTAACGCGATCTTGGTGTCGGTTTGTTCCCCGGTTCGGGCGCCTTGAACGGCCTGGGACCGCCTATTCCCCGGCGGTCCGAGCGGCCTCGGCGGCCAGGGCGCGCAGCGCCGCCAGGGCGGTCGCACGCCGGACCGCGTCCCGGCCGCCGTCCAGATCCAGGCGGTCCACCCTGGTCACGGCGGTGCGCGAGGCGACGGCGGCGTAGACGCGGCCGACCGGTCGGCCGTCCTGCGGCTCGGGTCCGGCCACCCCGGTGACGGCGAGGCCGAAATCGGCCGCGAGCGCCGACCGCGCCCCCTCGGCCATCGCCGCGGCGACGCCGGGGTGCACGGCGCCCTCGCGCGCGAGGAGTCCGGCGGGGACCCCCAGCAGCCCGGCCTTGGCGCCGGTGGCGTAGGCGACGACGCCGCCGCGGTAGACGGCGGACGCCCCGGGCACCGCCGTGACGGCGGCGCCGATCAGGCCCCCGGTGAGGGACTCGGCGGTGGCCAGGGTCGCGCCGGCCGCGCCCAGAGCGGCGAGCGCGGCCTCGGCGGCCGCGTGCAGCTCGGCGTCGGGCGGCCCGTCCCCGCCCGGGGCCGGGCTCAGCCCTCCCCCTCCGGCTCGGCGCCGTCGCCGCCCGCCTTGCGGGCCTTGCGGCGCAGCCGGAAGGCCTGGAACACGTAGTCGCCGCCGGTCCACAGGGTGACCGCCAGGGCGGCGCCCATGAGCACGTGGGCCGCCAGGTGCAGCGGCTCGGGCAGCGGGAACAGGTAGACGGCGATCGCGACCACCTGGAGCACGGTCTTGAGCTTGCCGCCGCGGCTGGCCGGGATCACCCCGTACCGGATGACGGCGAAGCGCAGCAGGGTGATGCCGAACTCGCGGACCAGGATGGCGGCGGTCACCGCCCACCACAGCTCGCCCAGCAGCGACAGCACGACCAGCGCCGAGCCGGTCAGCGCCTTGTCGGCGATCGGGTCGGCGATCTTGCCGAAGTCGGTGACCAGGTTGCGGCGGCGGGCCAGCTCCCCGTCGACGCGGTCGGTGACCGCGGCCACGACGAAGACCGCGAACGCGGCGTAGCGCCACCCGGTCTCGGGGAGGAACATGAGCACCACGAACAGCGGCACCATGACCAGCCGGACCATGGTGAGCACGTTCGCGATGTTCCAGACCGGCGGGTGCTGGGGCGCGGGGGCGGGCACGGATTCCTGCGCGTTCATCGGGTGTCCGGGGATCGGGTGTCCGGGGAGCGGTCGAGGGCGTCGGCGTCGGCGACCAGGTCCACGCCCATGGCCTCGACGACGGTGGCGGGCACGAGGTCGCCGACGGCCAGACCGGTGCCGCGCACCAGGGTGCCGCCGTCGACCTCGGGCGCCTGGTGGGCGGCGCGGCCCTCGTAGGTGCCGTCCTCCAGGTCGTTCTCGATGAGCACGTCGACGCGCTCGCCCACGCGCTCCTCGGAGCGCTGGGACATCAGCTCCTCGGCGAGGCGGTTGAGACGGTCCACGCGCTCGGCGACGACCTCCTCGTCGACCTTGCCGTCCAGGCCGGCGGCCTCGGTGCCGTCCTCGTCGGAGTAGCCGAAGACGCCGACGGCGTCCAGCCGCGCCTCTTCCAGGAAGGCGGTGAGCTCGGCGAAGTCCTCCTCGGTCTCGCCGGGGAAGCCGACGATGAAGTTGGAGCGGGCGCCGGCCCCGGGGGCCGCGGCGCGCACGGTGCGCAGCAGCTCCAGGAAGCGCTCCCGGTCGCCGAAGCGGCGCATCCGGCGCAGCAGCGGGCCGCTGGCGTGCTGGAAGGACAGGTCGAAGTAGGGCACCACGCCGGGGGTGCCGGTGAGCACCTCGATCAGGCCGGGGCGGACCTCGGCCGGCTGCAGGTAGCTGACCCGTACCCGCTCGATGCCCTCCACGCCGGCCAGGCGCGGCAGCAGCGACTCCAGTGCGCGCAGGTCGCCCAGGTCCTTGCCGTAGGAGGTGGAGTTCTCGCTGACCAGGAAGAGCTCGCGGACGCCCTGCCCGGACAGCCACTCGGCCTCGCGGACGAGGTCGCCGGGGCGGCGGGAGATGTAGGCGCCGCGGAAGGCCGGGATGGCGCAGAAGGAGCAGCGGCGGTCGCAGCCGGAGGCGATCTTGAGGTTGGCGACCGGGCCGCCGGTCAGGCGCTTGCGCGGGACGCGCGGGCCGGAGGCCGGGGCCACCCCCTCGGGCAGGGGGTCCAGCGGCGCGGGGGCGAACGCGCCGTGGCCGGGCACGTGGGCGTCGCCTCCGTGCCGCTCCACCGGGCTGATGGGCAGCAGGGTGCGCCGGTCGCGCGGGTCGTGCGGGACGAGCGCGCGCCCGTCCAGGACGTCGTCGAGGCGCTCGGAGATCCCGGTGTAGTCGTCGAAGCTCAGGACCTGGGCCTCGGGCATCGCCTCGGCGAGGTCCTTGCCGTAGCGCTCGGCCATGCACCCGGCCGCCACCACCTTGGCGCCGCCCTCGGCGGCGCTCAGGAGCGCGTCGATGGAGTCCTGCTTGGCGGCCTCGATGAAGCCGCAGGTGTTCACCACGACGACGTCGGCCTTCTCATCGGCCTCGCCGTCGACGAGCTCCCAGCCACCGTCGGACAGGCGGCCGGCGATCTCTTCGGAGTCGACCTCGTTGCGCGCACAGCCGAGGGTGACGAGCGAAACGGTACGGCGCGATGACATAGCTTCCAAGGTTAGAGATTGCGGAGGACCCGGGGTCGCCGGAGCGGGACAGCTGCCCGGCGCGGGCGTCCCCGTGGCCGGTTCCATTGACACCTGTCACATACAGCATAAGACCATGACCGGTCCGGGAGGCCCGCCGCACCCCGCCGACCCCGGTGCGCCGCACCGGCCCGCCCTCGCCGAACCCGCGCCGACCAGGGAGGACGCCTCCGTGGACCGATTCGGTATCGGTGGCCCGTCGCCCGAGACGCCCCCACCGCACCCGAGGGCGCACACGACGTGCGCATTCCCTCGGCCACCCACCGTGATCACCGGGTCCCCGATGGCCCGCGGCCCCGCCGGCGCCTGACCAGAGGGCCGCCCGGCGCGTCCGCTACTCGGCCAGCTCGTCGGCGGAGATGGTGAGGTGCTTCACCTGGCCCCGCCCTCCCGGGACGCCCCGTTCGACGCCGTTGACCTCCAGGTGGACGCCGCCTGCGTTACCCAGGTGGAACCGGAGCTCGTCGCTGTCCTTCCACACCCGGGTGGTGCCCTTCTTCACGGCCCCGGCGTAGATCCTCGTCCCGTCCCCGTCGGTGACACTGAGCCAGGTGCGGTGGAGCGCGTAGAGCCGGACCCGCACCTCCTCGGGGCGCTGCTTGTTCCGCACGGTGGTGGAGATCGCCGGCTGAGCCGTCGTCGCGGCCTCGCGCCGCGCCTTGTCCGTCTCGGCCCCCGCATCCTCCCGGTCCGCCGCGTCGGACTCCCGCGCGACCTCCTCGCCGGCCGCCCGGTCGCCTCCGCCGTCCGGCCAGGCCTGCACCCCCGCGATCACCGCCGCGACCACCAGGACGAGGACCACCGCCACCGGCCAGTGCCGCCGCGCCCGGTCCGCGAGGGCCCCGACCGAGGACGGGGAGCCCGGGTCCCCGGCGCCATCCTCCTCTTCCGGGGCGTCGGCGGCCCCACCGCCGTGGATACCGCCGTCGGCCGTACCGCCCGCCTCGGCCGCCCCCGCAGCGGCACCCGCACCGACCGCCGCCGACGCGCCCGCCGCGGCGGTGCCCCAGCGGCGCCTCCACGGCGCATCGTCGAGTTCGCCGTCGAACTCGTCCTCCCGCGGCCCGGTGGGGGGACGCCGCACGGCCCGCTTCTCCCGCCTCTCGTTCCACTCCGGGCGCGCCCGGGGCGCCTGCGGTACCCGGGGACGCCTCCCGGCCTCCCCCAGGCCTCCGGCGGGCGGGGCGTTCCTCCGGTCCTGCCCGTCACGGGCTTCGCGGCGGTCACGTCCGGTGCGTCCCGCGTGACCGCCCTCCGGGCCCTCCTCGTGCGGCTCGGGGGCCCGTTCCTCATGCGGGCGCCGCCCCTCCTCCTCCGGGGAGCCCTCCGGTGCACCGTCCGACGGGCGCCCGCGGGTGACCACCACGCCCTCGTCCACCGGGGCCGCCCCTTCGGGCCGGGCGTCCCCGGGCTCGCTCGGGCCGTCTGCGGCGGGGCCCCGGAAGGGGCGGAGCACACCCCCGGGCCGCCGCCGGTCCCGCCTCTTGGCCTTGCCGTCCTCGCCCCGGCCGTCCTCGCCCGGGCCGTCATCGGCGCCCTGCCCGGCCCCCGTCCTCCGGGGGTGGACGGTGGGGACCGCGTCCCCGCCCATCAGCGGCGAGGGGGCGCCGCTCGCGTACTCGGCGTCGAAGCGCTCGACGAGGTCGGCCGAGGCGACGCCCAGCTCGCGGCAGACGGACTTGATGTGCCCGCGCGCATAGAAGTCGCCGCCGCACGGCCCGAAGTCGTCGCGCTCGATCCCTTCGAGCACCGACTCCCTGATGTAGGTGCGGGCGCTCAGCTCCTGGATCGAGTACCCGGCCCGGTCCCGGGCCGCGGCGATGATCTGGCCGATCGTGCTCATGTCGCCGCCTCCGCCTGCTCCGCGTGGTCGTCCCATTCCACTGTGCAACCACTACGGCCCGCAAGGGAACAGACACACCCCGTGTGCAGGTAAAAGTGCGTCAACGACCCGCTTCGGGAAGTTCGGCACGCCCCGGGCGGCGGGGCCCGGGTCAGCCCTCTCCGCGCAGCTCCGCCAGGGCGCCCGGCAGGTCGTCCGGCTTGAGCAGCACGTCGCGCGCCTTGGACCCCTCGCTGGGGCCCACCACGCCGCGGCTCTCCATCAGGTCCATCAGCCGCCCCGCCTTGGCGAAGCCCACCCGCAGCTTGCGCTGCAGCATCGAGGTCGACCCGAACTGGGTGGTGACGACCAGCTCGATCGCCTGCACCAGCAGGTCCAGGTCGTCGCCGACCTCCTCGTCGATCTCCTTCTTCTTCGCCTCGGCGCTGCCCACGTCCTCGCGGTAGCTGGGCTCGGCCTGCTTCTTGCAGTGGTCGACGATCTGCCGGATCTCCTTCTCGGTGACCCAGGCGTTCTGCAGCCGGATGGGCTTGCCCGCGCCCATCGGCAGGAACAGCGCGTCGCCCTTGCCGACCAGCTTCTCGGCCCCGGGCTGGTCCAGGATGACCCGCGAGTCCGACAGGCTGGAGGTGGCGAAGGCCAGCCGGGAGGGGACGTTGGCCTTGATCAGCCCGGTGACCACGTCCACGCTGGGCCGCTGGGTGGCCAGCACGAGGTGGATCCCGGCGGCGCGGGCCAGCTGGGTGATGCGCACCACCGCGTCCTCCACGTCGCGCGGCGCCACCATCATCAGGTCGGCCAGCTCGTCCACGATCACCAGCAGGTAGGGGTAGGGCTCGTACTCCCGCTCGCTCCCGGGCGGCGCCGTCAGCTGCCCCTTGCGCACCGCGGCGTTGAAGTCGTCGACGTGCCGGAACCCCGAGGCGGCCAGGTCGTCGTAGCGGCGGTCCATCTCGCCCACGACCCACTGCAGCGCGTCGGCGGCCTTCTTCGGGCTGGTGATGATCGGGGTGATCAGGTGCGGGATGCCCTCGTACATGGTCAGCTCGACCCGCTTGGGGTCGACCAGGATCAGCCGCACCTCGTCGGGGGTGGCCCGCGTCATGATCGAGGTGATGACCCCGTTGATGCAGGTCGACTTACCCGCACCGGTGGCGCCGGCCACCAGCACGTGCGGCATCTTGGCCAGGTTGGCCACGACGTTGTTGCCCTCGATGTCCTTGCCCAGGCCGACCAGCATGGGGTGGTCGTCGGAGGTGGCCGCCGCCGAGCGCATCACGTCGCCGAGGCTGACGATGTCCTTGTCGGTGTTGGGGATCTCCACGCCGATGGCGGACTTGCCGGGGATGGGCGACTGGATCCGCACCTCGGCGCTCTTGACCGCCAGCGAGATGTTCTTGGTCAGCGCGGTGACCTTCTCCACCTTCACCGCCGGGCCCAGCTCGATCTCGTAGCGGGTGACGGTGGGGCCCCGGGTGAAGCCGGTGACCTCGGCGGAGATGTTGAACTGGTCCAGCACCCCGGAGAGCGCCTCCACCACCTCGTCGTTGGCCTTGGTGCGGGGCTTGGGCGGGGTTCCGGGCTTGAGGTACTGCGGCGGCGGCAGGTCGTAGTCGCCCTCGATGGCCCGCGAGGGGATGGACAGCTGCTCCGTGGCGGCCGGGGCCGGGGTGGGCTCCGGCGGGGCCGTCTTGGCCTCGGCCTTGGCGGCGGCGGACTGCGGCTCGGTCTCCACCACCGGGGTGTCGTAGGGCCGCTCGTTCTCGCCGCCCAGCGGGCCCTCGGCGCCCTCCCCGCCTTCGCCGGCGGCCTTGGCGCGCGGCTTGCGCTTGCGCTTGGGGCGCTCCTGGGCGCCGTCCTCGTCGAGGATCCCCAGGCCCTCGCCCGGGCCGTCGTCGGGCGCCATGAGGCCGCCGAAGAGCCGCCGCATGCGCTCGGGGATGCGGTGCACGGGGGTGGCCGTGACCACGAGCAGCCCGAAGACCATGAGCATGCACAGCAGCACCCCGGTCACCCACGGGGTGATCAGCGCGCTGAGCGGCCCGGAGGCGGCGAAGCCGATGAGGCCCCCGGCCCGCTGGACCGGCTCCATGCCCTCGGAGGGCCACGGGATCCCGTGGCCGATGTGGATGAGGCCGAGTAGGCCCCCCAGGAGCGCCGCGCTGCCGATGGCCAGGCGGCCCACGTCGGTGTCGCCGTCGCCGGGGGTGCGCATGAGCCGCCAGGCGAAGGGCAGGAACAGCAGGGGCAGCACCGGGGAGAAGGTGCCGAACGCGCCCACCACGACGGTGCGGGTGGCCTCCGGCAGCGGCCCGCCGGTGTCCCACCACACGGCGGCCGCGATGAGCAGGCCGGCCGCGAGCAGCACCATGCCCAGGCCGTCGCGGCGCAGGTCGGGGTCGAGGTCGCGGGCGCTGCGCCCGACCGCGCGGGCCACCCCGCCCACGGTGTGCGCCAGGCCCTTCCACAGGAGCAGCAGCAGCCGCGCGACCCCGATGAAGGCCATCGCGACCGGCCCCTGGGAGGCCGCGCTCTTCTTGGCGGGGGCGCGCTTCCTGGAGCCGGAGGAGGACGCGCCGCCGCGGGCGGGCGCCTTCCGCTTCCCCCCGGAGCCTGCGCTCCGGGACGCGCCACCGCCGTCTCGCCGGGAGGACTTGGGCGCACGGGTGGCCATGGTGCGCAGCATACTAAGGAACACCGCGGCACATCGCGCTCGACGGCGGGCGTGTCGCGGTGTTCCTCGCCTCTCCGGCCCTGCGGGGTCAGACCTCCACGATCACCGGAACGATCATCGGGCGCCGCCGGTAGGTGTCGTTGACCCAGCGGCCGATGCAGCGGCGCACGAGCTGGCGCAGCTGGTGCGGGTCGGTGACGCCGTCGCCGGCGGCCCGGTCCAGCGCGTCCTGGATCTTGGGCAGCACCTCGTCGTAGGCCTCGACGTCCAGCCCCGAGCCGCGGGTGTGGATCTCCGGCTCGCCGAGGATCTTGCCGGTGCTGGAGTCGACCGCCACCACGACCGAGATGAAGCCCTCCTCGCCGAGGATGCGGCGGTCCTTCAGGGCGGACTCGGTGACGTCGCCGACCGAGGTGCCGTCCACGTACACGTAGCCGGCCTGGACCTTGCCGGACGTGCGCACCCGCCCGCGGTGCAGGTCCACCGCCACGCCGTCCTCGGCGATGACGACGTTCGCGTCGGCCATCCCGGTGCGCACGGCGATGTCGGCGTGCGCCCGCATGTGCCGCCACTCGCCGTGCACCGGCATCAGGTTGCGCGGCTTGACCATGTTGAGCACGTACATCAGCTCCCCGGCGGGGGCGTGCCCGGACACGTGCACCAGCGCGTTGCCCTTGTGCACGACCTTGGCGCCCCAGCGGGTCAGGCCGTTGATGACCCGGTTGACCGAGTTCTCGTTGCCCGGGATGAGCGAGGAGGCGAGCAGCACCGTGTCGCCCTCCTCGATGCGGATCTGGTGGTCCCGGTTGGCCATCCGGGTCAGCGCCGACATGGGCTCGCCCTGGGAGCCGGTGGAGACCAGTACCGCCTCCTCGGGGCGCAGGTCGTCCAGCTGCTTGACGTCGACCAGCAGGTCGCCGGGGACGTGCAGGTAGCCCAGGTCGCGGGCGATGTTCATGTTGCGGACCATGGAGCGCCCGACGAAGGCGACCTTGCGCCCGTGCGCCTTGGCGGCGTCCAGGACCTGCTGCACCCGGTGGATGTGCGAGGCGAAGCAGGCCACGATGATGCGCTGGTCGGCCTGGGCGAAGACCTTGTCGATGACCGGCCCGATGTCGGCCTCGCTGGTGACGAACCCCGGCACCTCGGCGTTGGTGGAGTCCGACAGCAGCAGGTCCACGCCCTCGGCGCCGAACCGGGCGAAACCGGCCAGGTCGGTGAGGCGGCCGTCCAGCGGGAGCTGGTCCATCTTGAAGTCGCCGGTGTGCAGCAGGCTGCCGGCCGGTGTGCGGATCCCGACCGCCAGGGCGTCGGGGATGGAGTGGTTGACCGAGAAGAACTCCAGGTCGAACTGGCCGAACGCGCGCCGCTCCCCCTCGGCCACCTGCACCGTCTCCGGCTTGATCCGGTGCTCGCCCAGCTTGGCCGTCAGCAGCGACAGCGTCAGGCGGGACCCGACCAGCGGGATGTCGGGGCGCTCGCGCAGCAGGAACGGGACGGCGCCGATGTGGTCCTCGTGCCCGTGCGTGAGCACCAGGGCCTCGACGTCGTCCAGCCGGTCCCGGATGTACTCGAAGTCGGGCAGGATCAGATCGACTCCGGGCTGCTCCTCCTCGGGGAAGAGCACGCCGCAGTCGACGATCAGCAGCCGGCCTCGGTACTCGAAGACCGTCATGTTGCGGCCGATCTCGCCGAGGCCGCCGAGGGCCACGACCCTCAGCGCGTCCTCGGCGAGGGGCGGCGGCGGCCCCAGTTCGGGGTGCGGGTGGCTCATGCGGATCCTTCCGTCAACCGTTCGACGCCCACGACGCTTGCGGGGACCGCCTGGTGCGGCGCCAGCCCGATCGGGCCCTTGACTCCGGCCGCCGCCAGGTCCTCGCGGAGCAGCGTCTGCAGCTCCCCCGAGGCGTCGGCGAGCGGGGTGCGCACCGGGCCGCCCGGCAGGCCGAACATGTTCAGCACCGCCTTGGTCGTGATGACCCCCTGGGTGCGGAAGATGCCGGTGTAGACGGGCGTGAGGCGCCGGTGGATGGCCAGCGCACGGGCGACGTCGCCGCTCTCGTAGGCGTCGATCATGTCGTGCAGGTCGGCACCCACGATGTGGCCGACGACGCTGACGAACCCGGAGGCGCCCACCGACAGCATCGGCAGGTTGAGCATGTCGGAGCCGCAGTAGTAGGCCAGACCGGTGCGCTCCATCACCCACGAGGAGGCGCCGATGTCGTCCTTGGCGTCCTTGTTGGCGACGATGCGCGGGTGGTCGGCCAGCCGGACCAGGGTCTCGGAGGCGATGGGCGTTCCGGTGCGGCCGGGGATGTCGTAGAGCATCACCGGGAGCTCGGTGGCGTCGGCGATCGCGGTGAAGTGCCGGATCAGTCCCTCTTGCGGGGGCTTGTTGTAGTAGGGCGTGACCGTCAGCAGGCCGTGCGCCCCGGCCCGCTCGGCGGCGCGGGCGAGCTCGGTGCTGTGCCGGGTGTCGTTGGTGCCGACCCCGGCGACGATCGTGGCGCGGTCCCCGACGGCGTCCAGGACGGCGCGAAGCAGCCGGTCTTTCTCCTCATCGTTGGTGGTGGGAGACTCACCGGTGGTGCCGCTGATGATCAGGCCGTCGTTGCGCTGCTCGTCGACCAGGTAGGTGGCGAGGCGGGCGGCGCCGTCGTAGTCGACGTCCCCGTTCTCCTGCATCGGGGTGACCATCGCGGTCAACATCTGGCCGAAGGGCGCGTTCGGCGAAGTGCTGGCTGCCATGTGCAAAACGTACCGCGATCCCGCCGGTCGTGAGGCCACGGCAGGCCCACGAGGTGGATTTTTCCGACCTGGCACCGCATTGCGGACCCCGTGGCACCCCCGCCGGTAGGCGCCGACGCGTCGGCGCGGGACGGGAGCGGTGACGTATACGACGCCGATGCCCCATGATGCCCGCCACCGCCTCGCCGAATCGGTCGAGACAGACGAGACTGTCCATGGTGACCGCGTCGCGCGCCCGGAAGGAAACTCGATGCACTGGCAGGTCCAAGAGGCGAAGCAGAGATTCAGCGCCCTCCTGAGGTCGGTCCAGGACGAAGGGCCCCAATACGTCAGCAAGCACGGCGAGGACGTCGCGGTGGTGATCGCCATCGAGGAGTACCGGCATCTCCAGAGCCGGGACGCAGGCGTCAAGGACCTCCTCCTCGATCCCATGGGCCGGGACGACATGTTCGCCGAAGCACTGGAGCAGGTCGTCGCGGAGCGAGGCTATCCACGCGACCTTGGCTTCCCTCTCGAAATCGACACCACCGAAGAGCAGAAAGAGCCCGGGACCCGATGAGCTACCTGCTCGACACCGGCGTGCTGGGAGAGACCAGGAGGTCCGTCCCCGACCCGCACGTCACGGCCTGGCTCTCCTCCGTCGAGGGGGCGCAGTTGTTCACCAGCGTCACGGTCCTCGGTGAGATCCGGCGCGGATGCGAGATCATTCGCCCTCGCGACGCCGCCCAAGCAACCGCACTGGATCGTTGGATCACACTCCTGACGAGGCGGTTCGATCGGCGGGCCCTTCCCATCACCCTCGAAATCGCCGAAGCATGGGCCCGGATGAGCGCTCCGGACCGCCTTCCCGAGATCGACGGACTCATCGCCGCGACCGCGCACGTCCACGGCCTCACCGTGGTCACACGAAACATCAAGGACTTCGAACGGACGGGGGTCCCCTGCCTCAACCCGTTCAAGCCCACATGAAGGGGCTGACCCCCTTGACTCTCGTGTGACGCACACAACACACTTTCCGGCTGTCAACGGGCGATCCGCCCCCATGAGGCAGATCGAGACAGACGGGATACCCCCATGCGCCGGTTCGGCAACGCCCTCGCGGCGTTCAGCACGCGCTGGATCCCCGACGCCTTCGTGTTCGCGATCGGGCTGTCGGTGCTGGTCTACCTCCTCGCCCTGGGTCTGACCGACCATGGGCCGCTCCGACTGGTCGACGACTGGTACACCGGGTTCTGGGGCCTGCTGGAGTTCGGCATGCAGATGGCGCTGGTGCTGGTCACCGGCTATGCCCTGGCGTCCTCGCCGCCCGCCCGGCGCGGCATCCGGCGGCTGGCGGCGCTGCCGCGTGGGCCCCTGTCGGCGTGCGCCCTGACCGCCGTCGGCGCGACACTGCTCGGCGCGGTGCACTGGGGCCTGGGCCTGATCGCCGGCGCCCTGCTGGCCGTGGAGGTCGCCCGGTCGTGCCGGGAGCGGGGCATCCGGGCGCACTTCCCGCTGCTGGCCGCGGCCGGGTACACGGGCCTGATGGTGTGGCACAGCGGCCTGTCGGGCTCGGCCCCGCTGCTGGTCAACACCGAGGGGCACTTCCTGGAGGAGCAGATCGGCGTGCTGCCGCTGAGCGAGACGCTCTTCCAGCCGTTCAACCTGGTCTTCCTCGCGGTGATGCTGATCGGCGCGCCGCTGCTGCTGATGAGCATGCACCCGCGGCCGGAGGACGCCGAGCAGATCGAGGACGCGCCCGGGGACGCGGAGGGGCCCGGGGCGGGACCGGGCGGCGCGGTCCTCACCCGGGAGCAGCGCCGGGCCCTCACCCCCGCCCAGAGCCTGATGCACAGCCGCGTTCCGGTGCTCGTGGTCGTCGCGGCCGGGCTGGTCTACCTCGTCCCGGAGCTGGTCCGCGGCGGCATCGTCGGCCTGGACCTCAACCTGCTCAACTTCACGTTCCTCATCGCCGGGCTCGGGCTGCACGGCACCCTGGCCGGGTACGCGTCGGCCGCCGCCGAGGGCGCCAAGAGCGCGGCGTCGGTGATCGTCCAGTTCCCGTTCTACGCCGGGATCATGGGCATCATGGAGCACTCGGGGCTCCTGGAGCAGATCGCGGCGTGGTTCGTCTCCTTCTCCACCCCGCTCACCTACCCGTTCTGGGCGCTGATCAGCGCCTGCCTGGTGAACCTGGCGGTGCCCTCGGGCGGCGGCCAGTGGGCGGTGCAGGGGCCGATCGTGATCAGCGCGACCGAGTCCCTGGGCCTGGACCCCGGCGTGGGCGTGATGGCGGTCGCCATGGGCGACCAGCTCAGCAACGGCATCCAGCCCTTCTGGGCGCTGCCGCTGCTGGCGCTGACCCGGCTGAGCGCGGGCCGGGTGCTCGGCTACAGCGGCGTGGTGATGGTCTTCGCCATCGCCGCCGCGGCCCTGTGCATCACCTTCCTGAGCTGAGCGCGGCGCTCCCGGGGCGAACGGGCCCTCGCGGTTAGCGTTGCGCCCATGACCATCGCCGCGACGGCCGCACTCCTGCTCATAGCCGCGCTCCACGTGTACATCCTGGTGCTGGAGATGCTGCTGTGGACCGCCCCGAGAACGCGTGCCGTCTTCGGCACGACCGCGGAGTTCGCCGCGTCGACGCGGGCGATGGCGGCCAACCAGGGGCTGTACAACGGCTTCCTCGCCGCCGGGCTGGTGTGGGGCGCCTTCGCGCCCGACCCGGTGGGGTTCCAGGCCTCGGTGTTCTTCCTCGCCTGCGTGGCGGTGGCGGGCCTGTTCGGAGCCGCGACCGCGAGCCGGAGGATCGTGTTCGTGCAGACGGTCCCGGCGGCGCTCGCCCTCGTGCCGGTGCTGGCCGCGCACTGACCCGGGTGACGGCACAGGACCCGCCATGGGGCGCACCGCCGTGGGGGGAGGCCCTCCGGCCTCCCCCCACGGGTGCACTCCGGGCCGTGCCCAGGCCCCGGCCGGTGCTCAGTCGTCGTCGCCGTCGGGCAGCACCAGGCTCAGCAGCCAGCTCACGACCGCGATCACGATCCCGCCGAGGACCGCCGACCACAGGCCCTCGATGTGGAAGTCGAACCCGAACAGCCCCGCGGCCCACGCGGTGAGCATGAGCAGCAGCGCGTTCACGATCAGGGCCACCAGCCCCAGGGTCAGCACATAGAAGGCGCACCCCACGGTCTTCACGATCGGCTTGATGACGGCGTTGACCACGCCGAAGATGATCGCGATGACGGCGTAGGTGACGATCTGCTCCGCGGCCGGCTTCCCGGGGGCGATCTCGATTCCGGTGATCAGATACGCCGCTGCGGCCAGGGCCAGGGCGTTGACGAGGATGCGGATGATGATGCTCACGCCCCCGATGGTCCCACGCACAGGCCCTGTGTCGAACGTCCCCCGACCCGGTTCCGGGGAATCTCCGGGTCCCCCCGGCCCGCGGGTCGGGGGCTCCGCCGCCGGGTCCGTCCGCCCGCCCGTCGTCCCGTCGGAGGCCGCAGGCCCGGCCCACCGCTGGCCCTGCGCGCGTGCGGACTGCGACGATGAGCACATGACCCCCCAGCACGAGCCGTCCTCCTCCGCGCAGGAGGACCGGTCCCAGCGCTTCGTCCGCGCCGCGCGCGCCGAGGACGTCGACGACATCGTCCGCATCCAGGTGGCGGCCTGGCGCGCGGCCTACGGACCGCGCCTCCCCGCCGAAGTCCTGGCCGAGATGACCGGGGAAGAGGCCGGACGCGCCTTCCGCGAGCAGTGGAGCGCCGCGATCGGCCGCCCTCCGACATCCCGCCACCGGATGCTGGTCGCCACCGACACCTCCCCGGAGGGTCCGGGTGCGGCGTCCGGCCGGGTCCGCAGGATCACCGTGGGGTTCGCCGCCCTCGGCCCGGCGCAGGACCCCGACCGGTGGCCGGCCACCGACGCCGAGGTCTACGCCCTGCACGTGGACCCCGCGCACGCGGGCACCGGGCACGGAAGCCGCCTGCTCAACGCGGCGGTGGACCACCTCGTCGACGACGGCTTCCGCACCGTCCACCTGTGGGTCGCGGAGAAGGGCGACCCGCTGCGCACCTTCGCCGAGCGGTCCGGGTGGCGTCCGGACGGCGCCCGCCGCGAGGTGGACGCCGGCGGCCTGTTGCCCATGGTCCGCCTGCACGCCGCGATCGCGGCCGACACCCCTCCGGTCCCGCCGACCTGACCCCGCCGGCCCCGGTGGATCGGCCTCCGGCGGCTGGGGAGCGCGGGCGGACCGCCCCTGACCGGCGCTACGGTTGACCGGGAAGTACGCGCCTCCCCGGGGCCGCCCGTCCGGAGCGGGCCGCGCCCGACCGGGGATCGGAGCGCTCGCACGGAGAGGAACACGCACGCGTGGCCACGCTCAGCCAGTGGGTCGCGGGGGCCCGCCCCCGCACGTTGCCGAACTCGATCGTCCCGGTGGCCGTCGGGACCGGGGTGGCGGTCGGCGTCGGCGCGCCCGTGTGGTGGAAGGCCGCCCTGGCCCTGCTGGTCTCCCTGGCCCTGCAGGTCGGTGTGAACTACGCCAACGACTACAGCGACGGGGTGCGCGGCACCGACACCGAGGAGCGGGTCGGCCCGATGCGGCTGACCGGCTCGGGGGCGGCCCCGCCGCGGCAGGTGCTGCTGGCGGCCTGGGGCTGCTTCGCGGTCGCGGGCGTGCTGGGCCTGGTGCTGGTGGCGACCTCGTCCTGGTGGCTGCTGCTGCTCGGCGCGGCCGCGATCGCCGCCGCCTGGTACTACACCGGCGGCCGCACGCCCTACGGCTACCGGGGGCTGGGCGAGGTGTCGGTGTTCGTGTTCTTCGGCCTGGTCGCCGTGGTCGGCACAGTGTTCGTGCAGGTCGGCTCGGTGCCCTGGCAGGCGTGGGCGGCCGCGGTGCCCATCGGCCTGCTGTCCTGCTCGGTGCTGGTGATCAACAACCTGCGCGACATCGGCACCGACGCCGAGAGCGACAAGATCACCCTGGCGGTACGGCTGGGCGAGGGGCGCACCCGGCTGCTGTACCAGGCGTGCCTGGTGGGGGCGTTCGTGATCGCGCTGTTCGCGGTCGCCGTCACCCCGTGGGCGGCGCTGGTGCTGCTGGCGGCGCCGCTGGCGGTGCGGCCGCTGCGCCGGGTGCGCGGCGGGCAGACCGGGCGCGATCTGATCCTGGGCCTGGGCGAGACGGGCAAGTTGCAGATGGCCTTCGGCGCGCTTCTCACGGCGGGGCTGGCCCTGGGCGCCCTGGGCTGAGGAAGGCGCGGGGCCGACCCGGGTGGCGCGGGTTCTCCCCCGTCCTCTGTGTCCACTGTCGGGTGTGTCCACTGTCCGGATTCGGACGCGGACCGACCGCGATCTCCGCGCGTCACGGGCGCTAACGTCTCCCCCATGCACATCCCCATCAGGAACACCGCACGGCTCAGATCCACCGCGGCCGTCCCCGCGGCCGGGGTGCTCGCACTGGCGCTCGCGGGCTGCTCGATGTTCGGCGGCGACGACGAGGGCGGAGAAGGCGGAGAAGCCGCCGACCAGGCACAGCCGGTCAACGCCGGCAAGGTCGAACCGGGCGACGCGGATGCCCGGGAGACCATCGCCAGCCAGGACGTGTCGACGCTGGAGACCGATCTGCACGTCGCCCTGCACTCGCTCGCCCGTGGCGGGGAGACCGTCGAATTGACGTTCTCCGTGACCAACATCGGCGACTCCGAGAGCGACATCATCTCCAACACCTTCAGCCCAGGTGGTGACCGGGACGTCTCAGGGGTGAAGCTGGTCGATTCCGACAACGGAAAGGTGCACCTCGTCGCACGTGACGCGGACGACGCGTGCGTGTGCTCCGGCGGACTGAGGTTCCTCGCTCTTGAGCCGGACGACTCGATCCTGCTCAGCGCCACGTACGGTGCCCCGCCCAGCGAGGTCGAGACGCTGGACGTGAAGATCCCCAGGGTAGGGACGTTCGACAATGTTCCGCTCTCCTAGGCCGCGTGCGCGGCTGCTCGCGGTGCCCGCCGCGCTCCTCGCGCTGGGGGTGCCCACCGCGGCCCAGGCCGACGAGGACGGCCCCGAGGAGATCGTGGCCGAGGTGGACGCCGGCCCTCCGGAGACGATCCCCGTCCACGACATCAGCGCCCCCGTCCTGGACATCTCCGCCCCGGTGCAGGAGTTGACCTACGGAACCGAGAACGCGGACGGGTCGCTCAAGGACGAGGAGAACTCAGAGGAGCGGGTGGTGACGCTCGCCGCCGACGTGCTGTTCGAGTTCGACGAGGCCGAGTTGAGCGGCGACGCGCAGGAGGCGCTGGAGGAGGCCGCCGACATCCTCCGTGAGGAGGCCGACGGCAAGACCGTCGACATCGACGGCTACACCGACTCCAAGGGCTCCGATTCCCACAATGTCCCGCTGTCGGAGCAGCGCGCCGAAGCGGTCGAGAAGGAGCTGGCCTCCCTGCTCGACGGCGTGGACGTCACCTTCGAGACCGAGGGGCACGGGTCGGCCGACCCCGTCGCGCCCAATCAGATCGACGGTGAGGACAACCCCGAGGGCCGGGAGAAGAACCGTCGCGTGGAGATCCGCTACCCGCGCTGACCAGCGGCCGACCGGCGTCTGAGACCCTGGTGTCCCCCGCGGGTTTCCGCCCGCGGAGGACACCGGGCCGGGTGCGCGGTCCCCGACGCACCGGCCTGCGAGTAGCCTGCCTCACACACTCCAGTAGGATTGCGTGTGACATTGTCGTACTAGGAAGTGGTCACGCGCATGCCTGGAAGGATCCAGTCGATCGAGCGCGCGGCCGGGATCCTCCGGCTCCTGGCCGGCGGGGCCCGGGGGCTCAGCCTCGCGGAGATCTCGCGGAGCATGGAGCTGCCGAAGGGGACGGTCCTCGGCATCCTGCGCACCCTGCAGCACGTGGGATTCGTCGAACAGGACGAGGCCACCGGCCACTACCGCCTCGGCGGCGGGCTGCTCCGCCTGGGCACCCGCTACCTGGACGGCAACGAGCTGCGCACCCGCGCGCTGAACTGGGCCGACTCGCTGGCCTCGCGCAGCGGTGAGAGCGTGCGGATCGGCACCCTGCACGAGGGCCAGGCGCTCGTCGTGCACCACGTCTTCCGGCCCGACGACAGCACGCAGACCCTGGAGGTCGGCTCGCTGCTGCCGCTGCACGCCACCGCCCTGGGCAAGGCGCTGATGGCGTTCGACCCGCTGGCCATGCCGGTGCCCGCCGAGGACGGCGGGCCCGGCCGACCGCTGGAGGACGGCAACGGGCACCCCCTCGACCTGGCCCGGTTCACCCCCGCCACACTGACCTCGCCCGAGGACCTGCTGTCCGAGCTGGACCGGGTGCGCGCCCGGGGCTGGGCCGGGGAGGACGAGGAGCTCATCGAGGGCGAGGTGGCGATCGCCGCGCCGATCCGCGACCACCGGGGCACCACCGTGGGCGCGGTGGGCATCTCCGGCGCCGTGGAGCGCGTGCACGGGGCCGACGGCGGCGGCCCGCGCATGGAGCTGGTCTCCTACGTGCGGGACGCGGCCCGGTCCATCTCCCGGGAGCTGGGCGCGCACTCCTGGTGACCGCCCCGGGAGGAGGCGCGGCCCCTCCCTTCCGGCCGCCCGGACCCTCCCGACGCCGCGGCCGCCCCCTCGCCCTCTCACCGACCGCACACCCCCGCTCACCGGCGGCGACACGGTCGGCGACCCTGGTGTGTGACGATCCTGAACGGTAACCTCGGCCGCCACCGCGCTTTCCCACTCCCGCTTGACAACTCCGGAGACACGGCTCACACTTGGCTCCATTCGTACTACATTGTCGTACGTCATGCGGATCGAGCGCTCACGTGAACCGGTGTGAATCCGGGCGCGCACGGGGGCTGCCGGTCCGGCCAGCGATGTCCCCTTCCCAGAGGCGAGTGACCGGATGACCACCCAGTACATTGCCGCCATCGACCAGGGCACCACGTCCAGCCGGTGCATCGTCTTCGACCAGGACGGCCGGATCGTCTCCGTCGGCCAGCGCGAGCACCGCCAGATCTTCCCCCAGCCCGGCTGGGTCGAGCACGACGCCACCGAGATCTGGGACAACGTGCAGATCGTGGTCCGCGAGGCCCTGGAGGCCGGCGGCCTGGCCCCCTCCCAGCTGGCCGCGGTCGGCATCACCAACCAGCGCGAGACCACGGTCGTGTGGGACCGCGAGACCGGCGAGCCGGTGCACAACGCCATCGTCTGGCAGGACACCCGCACCGACGCCCTCACCCGCGAGCTGGCCGGCGGCATCGGCCAGGAGCGGTTCCGCGAGCGCTGCGGCCTGCCGCTGGCCACCTACTTCGCCGGCCCCAAGCTGCGCTGGCTGCTGGACGAGGTCGAGGGCCTGCGCGAGCGCGCCGAGCGCGGCGAGGTGCTCTTCGGCACCATGGACACCTGGATCATCTGGAAGCTGACAGGTCGGCACGTCACCGACGTGACCAACGCCAGCCGCACCATGCTGATGAACCTGCACACGCTGGACTGGGACGCCGAGATCCTGGACGCCATGCGCATCCCGTCCCAGATGCTGCCGGAGATCACCTCCTCCGCCGAGGTCTACGGCAACGCCCGCGGCTTCCTGGACGGCGTCCCGGTCGCCTCCGCGCTGGGCGACCAGCACGCCGCCCTGTTCGGCCAGACCTGCTTCTCCCCCGGCGAGGTCAAGGGCACCTACGGCACCGGCACCTTCATGGTGCTCAACACCGGCACCGAGCCCGTGATGAGCTCCAACGGGCTGCTCACCACCCTGGGCTACAAGATCGGCGACGCCCCGGCGGTCTACGCGCTGGAGGGCTCCATCGCGGTGACCGGCTCGCTGGTGCAGTGGGTGCGCGACAACCTGGGGCTGATCTCCAGCGCCGCCGAGATCGAGACGCTGGCCCGCACGGTGGACGACAACGGCGGCTGCTACGTCGTCCCGGCCTTCTCCGGGCTGTTCGCCCCGCACTGGCGCAGCGACGCGCGCGGCGTCATCACCGGCCTGACCGGCTACGTCAACAAGGGCCACATCGCCCGCGCGGTGCTGGAGGCCAGCGCCTGGCAGACCCGCGAGGTCGTGGACGCGATGCGCTCGGACTCGGGCGTGGAGCTGTCCTCGCTGCGCGTGGACGGCGGCATGACCGCCGACAACCTGCTCATGCAGATCCTTGCCGACGTGCTGGACGTCGAGGTCGTGCGGCCGATGGTGGCCGAGACGACCTGCCTGGGCGCGGCCTACGCGGCCGGCCTGGCGGTCGGCTTCTGGCCGGACATGGAGAGCCTGCGCGCCAACTGGCACAAGGCCGCCGAGTGGACGCCCAAGATGGACGCCGACGTGCGCGAGCGCGAGTACCGGAACTGGGGCAAGGCCGTCGAGCGCACCCTCGGCTGGGTCGAGCACGACAACGCCTGACCCCCCCGGCCGCGCCCTGCGCCCCGGCGGCCGCCGGCACCGGGCGGGTTCGGGCGGGCCCGCCGGTCCGACTTCCTGAAAGGCGGACCGCTCCCCCGCGGCCCGCGCGCCGCCCCACCGAGCGCCCCTCCCCCGGCGCCCGGGCCCCGGCGGCCCACCGGGACGAACGGCGCACCCGCCGACCGCGCCGCCGCGCGGTCCCACGGATTCGGTGCGGCCGCCCCTGAGCGGGCCGCCCGCACCGAGGCGCCCGTTCCGGGAGCCCTCCCCGGCGAGGACTCCCGGAACGGGCGCCGCTCCCACCCCCTACCTCTCCCCCACCAGCAGCGGCCGCCCGCGCGCCCGCTGGCACCCCTGCCCGCACGGAGGCTTCCCATGGTCTATCTGGCCGAATTCATCGGAACCGCGATTCTCATCCTCCTCGGCGGCGGCGTCGTCGCCGGCGTCACCCTCGCCAAGTCCAAGGCCAACAACGGCGGCTGGATCGTCATCACCTTCGGGTGGGGCCTGGGCGTCATGATGGCCGTCTACGTCGTCGGCCAGTACAGCGGCGCCCACATCAACCCGGCGGTGACGTTCGCGATGGCCTCCATCGGCGACCTGCCGTGGTCGCAGGTGCCCGGGTACCTCGCCGCCCAGCTGGCCGGCGCCTTCGTCGGCGCGGTCCTGGTGTGGCTGGCCTACCTGCCGCACTGGAAGGAGACCGACGACGAGGACACCAAGCTCGGCGTGTTCTCCACGGCGCCCGCGGTGCGCAACATCCCGGCGAACTTCGCCACCGAGACCATCGGCACCTTCATGCTGGTCTTCGGCATCCTGGGGATCAACGCCAACGTGAACCCGATGGGCAACGGCGAACTGACGGTGCTGTTCGGCACCGGCATCGCGCCGATGCTGGTGGGCTTCCTGGTGCTGGCGATCGGCCTGTCCCTGGGCGGGCCGACCGGGTACGCCATCAACCCCGCCCGCGACCTGGGGCCGCGCATCGCCCACGCGCTGCTGCCGATCCCGGGCAAGGGCGGCTCGGACTGGTCCTACGCCTGGGTCCCGGTCGTGGCCCCGATCGTGGGCGGCGTGCTGGCCGCTCAGGTCTTCACCGCCATCGGCTTCGGCGGCTGAGCACGAGCGGTCGCAGACCGAAGGCGGCACGAGGGCGGCACGGGGCAGCGCGCCCCCGTGCCGCCTTTCCCCGTTCGAGGGGTCCGAGGCCGGAGGCACCGACGTACCGTCTCGACCACCGACCGGCGGCGGGGCCGAGTGGCGCCGAGTGGCGCCGAGTGGCGCAGTTCAGGGCTCCGGAAGGGGCGGCGTATCGCGATGGACGGCCTGAAGCACCGTGGGCAGAACAGCCGAGCGTCCGGCGTGCAGGTGGCCGGGATGGCGACGAGGGCCGGAGCCGCTTCCGGTAGCGCTGTCGGGCGCATGGCGTGCGGACGGCCGCCGGAGGAAGCGGCGGCCGTCCGGTTCCCCGCTCACGTATACCGGCCGGGCGGCGGGCCTCCCGCGGTACCGACGATGAGCAGCAACGACGGAACGGCCGGTGCCCCGCTCACGCCTGCCTGCCGGGCGGCGGGACCCCTCGGTGCAGAGGGAGGGGCGGCGACGACAAGGCGCAGCGGTTCCCCCGGTGGCGCCGGTCGGCCGCCGGGTCACCAGTGGTCCAGGGGAACAGCGGCGGCGACGGCACAGCCGGTTCCCCACTCACGGGCCCCGGCCGGGCGGTAGGCCGTCGCGGTGCCAGGACGGGAGCGGCGACGACGAAGCGTGGCGGTTCCCCGGCCCTGCCGGTCGACCGCCGGGCCTCCCGCGGTCCGGGAAGAGCGCGTGGTGGTGCCGGGTCGCCGCCCGCGCGCCCGCGGGGCACCCCTCGGCCCGCGCCGGTCCCCCTCCGATCACGGACACCCTTCTGACCTGGGGCAATACGCACCGTCACAGGGGCGGGGAGGGTGGGAGCGCGCTGATCGACGCCCCGCGACGGCTCCCGGGTGCGATCCCGGCCAGACCAGAACGGGGTTCGGTACTGCGGCGCCCGTTATGTCCCTGTTCGTCCGCGGGTTGAGGAGGGCAGGGCGACGGAGGAGGACCAGTGCGCCGCCCGCGCCGGGTCTCGCGCCGGTGTCGGCCCGCTCCCGGTCACCCGGAGTGACGAGGAGCGCTGCAATCGGGCCATGTGTGCCGAAAGGAGGGGTGCGGGGTACCGAATCCGGTTCTGGTCTGGCCGCCACCGCGCACCCGCCCGCCCCCGGGCGCCGCTGCGGGCGCACACGAAGCCCGCACCCCCTCCCGATCCGGACGAACAGGACACCCGACAGGCCCGGCCCGCCGGAGACCGCCCCGGAAGGGCCGGTTCTCCATCGTGAGTGGTGATATCGCTACCTGATTGCACAGTGCGTGGCAATGCCATCACTCACGATGGCCAAGCGTCGCCTCGCTTGCCCGGTATGCCCGGAACGCGAAAAAGGGAGGCCGGTACCACGTGCGGCCCGGCGGCCGTCCGGCGGCCCCGGGGAGCGGCCTCGCCTCTTCGTCGCTGCCCATCCCCCTTGCACCGAAGAGCGCCGCCGCCCGGCAGGCAGGCCGGAGCGGGGCACCCGCCGGTCCGTCGTCGCTGCTCATCACCGGTACCGGGAGAGGCCCGCCGCCCGGCCGGGACCCGTGAGCGGGGAACCAGCCGGGCCGTCGCCGCTGTCCCGGAACCCCGGCGCCGGCCCCTCAGTGGTGTCCGCCCCACGCGTGCCATACCGGGGTCAGGGCGGCGTCCGCCTTGAACGGGCGTTCTCCCGTCCAGCGCCAGACGGCTCCCGGGCCCGCAAGGTCGAGGAGGTCCGGGCCGTCCGGCCCCTCACCCGCCTCCGGGTCGCGGCCGAAGAGGCCCACCTGGCCCACGACCCTGCTCCCGCCGAGGATCCCGGGCAGGCCCCGCACCCGCGGATCGCGCAGGTCCAGGTCCTCGACGAAGAGCGGCCGCCCCTGCGCCCGCACCCGCGTGGACGCCAGTACCTTCCCGCCCTGCTCCCCCGTCCTCCCCAGCACCAGGGACTCGCGCCACAGCAGCTCCGCCCCCTCGGCGAGGTCGGCGTCGACCTCGCGCACCACGTCCGCGCCGTCGGCCACCACGAACGCCGGTTCGGCCCAGCTCATCCGCGCGCCTTCGGCCAGGCGCACCGACGCCCGCCAGGCCGCCCGCCCGCCGCGCGCGTTATAGGCCACCGACCCGTTGGGGTCCACGAGCTCCAGCTCGGCGCCGGGCCCCACGTCGACCTGGAGCCGGACGTCGTCCCCCGCGCACAGCGCCGCCCGCACCGCGGCCAGGGCCACGCGCAGCGCGCCGCCGGGGCGGCGCATGATGCCCGGCCGGAGGAACGTCCCGGTCTCCAGGGCCACCGGGACCGTCCGGTCGCCCACCCGGCGCACGGCGATCACCGCCGGCTCGGACGGGTCGAGCCCCGGCTCGGCGGCGCTCCTCGTCCTGGTGGGGTCGGCCCCGCCCGCTGCGGAGGGGGCGGACCGTTGGCGTAGGGCGTCCATCAGTGCCCGTGGCCGTGACCGTGCCCGTGCCCGTGGCCGTGGCCCTCCCCCTCGGGCCCGTGGGCGTGCGGGGCCATCGGGCCCGGGTCCTGCGGGGTGTGCGCGCCGCTGCGGTGGGCGCCGATGACCTCGCGCACCCAGTCGCACAGCGCCTTCACCGACGGCTCGTCGGTGCGGGACAGCGCGAGCACCGGCCGCCCGTCACGCGCCTTCTCGGCGTCGGCGACCATCCGCTCCACGTCGACGCCGACGTAGGGGGCCAGGTCGGACTTGTTGACGATGAGCAGGTCGGCGCGGCCGATGCCGGGGCCGCCCTTGCGGGCCACGTCGCCGCCGCCGGCCACGTCCAGGCAGAAGATCTGCGCGTCGATCAGGGCCGGGCTGAAGGTCGCCGTCAGGTTGTCGCCGCCGCTCTCCACCAGCACCAGGTCGAGCGGCGCGAACTCCTCCTCCATGTCCTCCACCGCGTCGAGGTTGGCGGTGACGTCGTCCCGGATGGCGGTGTGCGGGCAGGCGCCGGTCTCCACGGCCCGGATCCGCTCCTCGGCCAGCACCCCGGCGCTGCGCAGGAAGCGGGCGTCCTCGTCGGTGTAGATGTCGTTGGTGACCACGGCCATCGCCAGCTCGCCGGAGAGCTCCCGGCACAGGGTGGCGATGAGCGAGCTCTTACCGGTGCCGACCGGCCCGGCCACCCCCAGGCGCAGGGTACGGCGGACGGATGGTCCGGCGGTCACCACTGTGTTCTCAGGCAACGAACAGCCTCCTCGTCTCACGTGCGTGCGCCTCGGCCCAGCGGTCGATGAGCGGGGCGGAGTGCGCGGGAATGCCATGGGGGGCGTCCGTCTCGGCGGCGACGCGGACCGACCCCTCGATGTCGGCCGACAGGTCGAGGAGCCGGCGGACCGCGGTGAGCGGGTCGCCGGGGCGGAGTTTGAGGGCGGCCGCGGTCACCGTCTGGGCGTCCTCGTACAGGACGGCGCGGGCGGTCTGCTCGGCGGTCATGCCGAAGACCGCGCCGAGCGCCCCGAGGACGACCGGGCGCAGCGGCCGCAGTCCGGGGGTGGCGGCCTGCGCGGTGGGCAGGGCGCACACGGCGGGGTGGGCGGCGTCGACCCGCCGGGCGAGTCGGGCCAGGCCGCGGCCGAGGGAGGCCGACGCCTCGCGCAGCGCCCGGCCGGGGGTGCGCGCGGCGAGGGCCTCCTGGACGGGGCCGTAGTCGGGGTCGGGGCGGCCGGCGGCGCGGAGCGCGACGACCGCGGCGGCCGCCTCGGTGCGGGCGACCGTGGCCAGGCGGGCACGCATGTAGTCGGCGATGCGGTCCTCGGGCATGCCCGCCTCCAGGGCGGCCTCAAGGGTGGCCGAGTGCGCGTGGCCGCCGGTGGGCAGGCGGGCGTCGGCGAGCAGAAGGGCTCCCAGCGCGCCGGTGTCGGTTCCGCTCACGGTGTTCTCTCCCGTCCCTGTCCTGTCTCCCGCCACGCGCGCCGTGCAGCGGCGTCCGGATACCGCACTGCGCTCGACGGGCGGTGGGCGGCCGAAGGGCTTCCCCCTGGGGCTCCGGGACCGTGGCACCCACGCTCCGCCCCCCGAACCCCCGAGGGCCTCGGTCACTGGGCTTTCCGAATGTCGTGTGCGGTCCGCCCTGTGCCACAGGGCACGCCGGCTCAGAACATGCTGTAGCGCTGGGCCAACGGGACCTCCGACACCGGGCGGTCGGCGCCCTTCGGGTCGACCTCGTAGCCGTCGATCGTCACCCGGAACGTCTCCGGGTCGACGCTGATGTCCGGCAGCGCGCTGTTGTTGGGCATGTGCTCCTTGCCCACCCCGCGGGTGTCGCGGAGCGCCGAGAGCCGGCGGCGCAGCCCCAGGCGCTCGGCCACCCCCTCCTCCAGGGCCGCCGGGGCCACGAAGGTCACCGCGAGGTGCGCGGCGTCGCCCGCCGCCAGCCCCGGCCGCAGCAGCATCGGCTCGGCGGTGGGGATGGAGGCGTTGACGTCCCCCTGCGGGGCGTAGACCACGCCGCCGCCCTTGACGACCGCCGCCGGGCGGATGCCGAAGAACGCCGGCTCCCACAGCACCAGGTCGGCGAGCTTGCCCGGCTCGACCGAGCCCACCTCGTGGTCGATGCCCGCGGCCACCGCCGGGCAGATCGTGTACTTGGCGACATAGCGCCGCGCCCGCTCGTTGTCGGCCGGCAGCGGCGAGTCGGTGCCCCACCGGTCCTTCATCGCGTGCGCCACCTGCCAGGTGCGGGTCACGACCTCCCCCGCGCGCCCCATCGCCAGGGCGTCCGAGGAGGTCATGGAGATGGCCCCCATGTCGTGCAGCAGGTCCTCGGCGGCCATGGTGGTGTCCCGGATGCGCGAGTCCGCGAACTGCACGTCCGCCTCGACGTCGGGGTTGAGGTGGTGGCAGACCATGAGCATGTCGTGGTGCTCGGCCACCGTGTTGACGGTGAAGGGCAGGGTCGGGTTGGTCGAGGACGGCAGCACGTTGCGCTCACCGGCCACCACGATGATGTCCGGGGCGTGCCCGCCGCCCGCGCCCTCGGAGTGGAAGATGTGGATGCCGCGCCCGCGGACCGCCTCCAGCGTCTGCTGCACGTACCCCGCCTCGTTGAGACTGTCGGCGTGCAGGGAGACCTGGACGCCGAAGGCCTCGGCGGCGCCCAGCGCGGCGTCGATCGCCCCCGGGGTGGCGCCCCAGTCCTCGTGGATCTTCAGCCCGCCGGCCCCGGCGCGGACCTGCTCGGCCATGGCGTCCCGGCCCACGGTGTTGCCCTTGCCCAGGAGCAGCAGGTTCATCGGCAGGGCGTCCAGGGCGCGGTGGGTGGTGGCCAGGTTCCACGGCCCCGCGGTCACGGTGGTGGCCTTGCTGCCCTCGGAGGGCCCGCTGCCGCCGCCGATGGAGGTGGTGATGCCCAGCGACAGCGCCTCCCACAGCTGGTCGGCGTTGAGGAAGTGCACGTGGGAGTCGATGCCGCCGGCGGTGAGGATGCGCCCCTCACCCGCCAGCACCTCGGTGCCGGGCCCGATGACCAGGTCGGGGTGGACGCCGTCCTGCACGTCGGGGTTGCCAGCCTTGCCGACCGCGGCGATGCGCCCGTCGCGCACGCCCACGTCGGCGCGGACCACGCCCCAGTGGTCGAGGACGACCACGTTGGTGACGACCAGGTCGAGCGCGCCCTCGGCGTGGGTGACGGTGGACTGCAGCATGGACTCGCGGATCGACTTGCCGCCGCCGAAGACGGCCTCGTCTCCGCCGACGCAGCGGTCCTCCTCGACCTGGACCCACAGGTTCGTGTCGCCCAGGCGGACCCGGTCGCCGGTGGTGGGGCCGTACAGCGCGGCGTACTCCTCGCGGGGGATGCGGCTCATCGCACGCCACCCCCCACGGCTGCCGCGGCGGGGCGGATGCCGGGGACGGCGCGCCGCCCGGCCAGCTCCACCGCGGTCACCGACTTCTCGTCGCCGGGCTGGAAGCGCAGCGAGGTGCCGGCCGGGATGTCCAGGCGGTACCCCTCGACCAGGGAGCGGTCGGCGGGCGCGCCGTCGGCGTCGCAGAAGGCCAGCGCCGGGTTCACGTCGGCCAGGTGGATGTGCGAGCCGATCTGGACCGGGCGGTCGCCGTCGTTGCGGACCACGACGGTGCGGGTGGCGCGCCCGGCGTTCAGCTCGACCTCGCCCGGCGCGACGGACAGGGCCCCGGGGGCGGACTCGGCGCCCGACGCCGTCCGCGCCTCCGCCGAGGGCCGGATGGGGTGGCTCAGGGTGACGAGCTTGCGCCCGTCCGGGAAGGTGGCCTCGACCTGCACGTAGTCCACCAGCTCGGGAACGCCGTCCATGACCTGCTCGGCGCTGAGGACGCCCGTGCACTCGGCCATCAGGCCCTCGACGCTCGCCCCCTCGCGGGCGCGCTCGACGGCCCAGCAGGACAGCAGGGCGACCGCCTCGGGGTGGTTGAGGCGCACGCCGCGGTCCAAGCGGTCCCGGGCGACCATCCCCGCCACACTGAGCAGTAGTTTCTCCCGATCGGACGGGGTAAGGAACATCTTTCCTCCACAGCGCACGACGAACACGCCTTCAGGCAATGGTGTCCGAAGACGAAGAAACGACGTTTCCCACGCATTTCGAGTGCGTTAATGATGGCCAGTGAAGTCGAGCGGCTCAGCAGGGGGCATGCGAGACGGGCATGTCCAGATCACCATGCGAGTCATCGGATCATTGGCTTAATGAAGATAGCATGACCGGTCCCCGCCGCTCCCGTGCCCCCGCAACCCCTTCGACCTCGCCGGGAATTCACCTGTCAGCAGGGTAAATGCGCGCCGCGACAACACGAATACCCCGCGCTGAACGCGCGGGGTATTCGTGGAATCACGCTGCGGGACGCGGTCAGTCCAGGCCGAGCAGCGGCTCCAGCCCGACCGTCAACTGCTCGGGCAGGTCCGCGGCGCGGCGCACGCCCAGCAGGACGCCCGGCATGAACGAGGAGCGGTTCATCGAGTCGTGGCGGATCTTGAGCGTCTCGCCGTGGGTACCGAAGACCACCTCCTGGTGGGCGATGAGCCCGGTGATCCGCAGCGCGTGCACCCGCACCCCGTCCACGTCGGCGCCGCGCGCCCCCTCGGCCTCGGAGGTGGTGGCGTCGGGCATCGGCGCGCACCCGGCGTCCGCGCGCGCCCGGGCGACCATCCGGGCGGTGCGGTCGGCGGTCCCGCTGGGGGCGTCGGCCTTGTTCGGGTGGTGCAGCTCGACGATCTCGGCGGACTCGAAGTACGGCGCGGCCTTGGCGGCGAAGTTCATCATCAGCACCGCCGCGATGCCGAAGTTCGGGGCGATGAGGATGTTGACGCCGGGGTGGCGGGCCAGCAGGTCGCGCACCTCGGCCAGCCGCGCGTCGTCGAAGCCGCTGGTGCCCACGACGGCGTGGATCCCGGCCTCGGCCAGCCACCGCAGGTTGTCCATGACCGCGTCGGGGTGGGTGAAGTCGACGACGACGTCGGCCCCCCGCACCTTCTCCCGCTCCTCGGGCGCGTCGACGGCCGCGACGAGCTCGGTGTCCTCGGCCGACTCGACCGCCTTGACGACTTCCGTTCCCATGCGCCCGCGGGCGCCGAACACTCCTACCTTGATCACGGGGTTCACCGTACCGGAGCCGCCGGGCCGGCCAGCGCGCCTCCGCCGCGCCCGCACACCCCCTTGAGACGATCGGGGCCGTGCGAAAGGAGGCGCCCATGTCGCGCAGGAAGGCGAAGCGGGAGGGCCGGAGCCGGCGCCGTCCGGGACCGCCCGGCGATCCCCGTCCCACCGAACCGCACCACGAGAGCCTGGGGTCGCGGCTGAACTGGCTCCGTGCCGGGGTGCTGGGCGCCAACGACGGCATCGTGTCCACCGCCGGGCTGGTGGTCGGCGTGGCCGGCGCGACCGCCTCGGCCACCGCCGTCCTGGTCGCCGGGGTGGCGGGGATGTTCTCCGGGGCCCTGTCCATGGCGCTGGGCGAGTACGTGTCGGTGAGCACCCAGCGCGACACCGAGCGGGCCGCCCTGGCCCGCGAGCGCCGCGAGCTGGAGGAGGACCCCGGGGCCGAGCTGGAGGAGCTGGCCGGGTTGTACCGCGACCGCGGCCTCGACGCCGACCTGGCCCGCCGGGTGGCCGAGCAGCTGACCGCCCGGGACGCGCTGCGCGCGCACGCCGAGGTGGAGCTGAGGCTGGACTCCGACGAGCTGACCGACCCCTGGCAGGCGGCGCTGGCCAGCTTCCTGTCGTTCCTGGCGGGGGCGCTGGTCCCGCTGCTGCTGATCACGCTGTCGCCGGCGGACTGGCGGGTGGGCACCACGGTGGCGGCGGTGACCGCGGCCGTGGCGCTGCTGGGCGCGGTCAGCGCCCGCCTGGGCGGGGCGGCGCCGCTGCGGGCGGCGCTGCGCTGTGTCGTGGGAGGGCTGCTGGCGATGGCGGTGACCTTCGCCATCGGCACGGCGGTCGGCGGCGCCGCCGGGGCCTGACCCGTCGGCGCCGCCTCCGGGCCCGCCCCGGGCCCGCCGTTCAGGCCCGTGCCAGCAGGAGGGCGAAGTCCCCGGCCGGGTCGGTCCACCAGTGTTCGAGGGCGAACCCGGCCGCCGCCAGCTCCGCCTTGAGCCCCTCCTTGCGGAACTTGGCGGAGATCTCGGTGCGCATCTCCTCCCCTTCCGCGAAGGAGACCTCCATGTCCAGCGCCTCCACCCGCACGCGGTGGGCGGTGCGGGAGCGCAGGCGCATCTCGATCCACTCGTTCTCGGGGTCCCACACCGCCACGTGCTCGAACAGCCCGGGGTCGAAGTCGGCGCCCAGCTCCCGGTCGATCACCCGCAGCACGTTGCGGTTGAACTCGGCCGTCACGCCCCGCGCGTCGTCGTAGGCGGCGACCAGCCGGCCCGGGTCCTTGACCAGGTCCGCCCCCAGGAGCAGGCTCTCGCCCTCCTCCATGGTGCCGCGCAGGTCGCTCAGGAAGCCCGCGCGGTGCCCGGGCGTCTGGTTGCCGATGGTCGACCCGAGCATCGCCACCATGCGCCGCCCCCCGCCGGGCAGCAGCGGCAGGTGGCGCTCGAAGTCGGCGACCACCGCGTGCACCCGCAGGCCCGGGTGGTCCGCGGCGATGCGGCCGGCCGCCTCCTCCAGGAAGTCGCCGCTGACGTCGACGGGCACGAACCCGGCGGGGCCGCCCCGCTCGGTCAGGGCCCCCAGCAGCAGCCGGGTCTTCTCCCCCGACCCCGCGCCGAGCTCGACCAGGGTGTCGGCCCCGGAGGCGCGGACGGCCTCCCCCGCCCGCTCGCGAAGGATCGCGCTCTCGGCCCGGGTCGGGTAGTACTCGGGAAGCCGGGTGATCTCCTCGAACAGCCCGCTGCCGCGCTCGTCGTAGAACCACTTGGGCGGCAGGGCCTTGGGCGCCTCGGCCAGCCCTTCGGCCACGTCCCGGCGGAGCGCCTTGGACAGGTCGTCGTCGGTCAGGTGGCGGTCGGTGCGGACCATTGCGCGTCCCCCTCCTCGCGTCGCCCGCGGGCCGCCGGTGCGGCGAGGGCGGTGGTTCGGATCCCTTCGGAGTCGGCGATGACCAGGGAACACTCCGGAACCCTGTGCCATTCCCGGGTGTCGTCCAGCGGTTCGGAGGCGATGACGGCGCCGCCGGCCTGCGCCCGCACGTACAGGGTGTCGCCCAGGGCCGTCGCCGCGATGGCGTGCCCGTCACTGGCCAGCAGGTTGTACCGGCCCGGCGACACCTCCAGCGCCGCCAGCGCCGTGGCCGCCAGCGCCTCCCCCAGCCCCGCGCCCTGCCGGCGCAGCCGCACGGTGTGCGCGAACAGGGGCGCCGAGTCCACGGGCGTGCGGGCGTCCAGGGCCCCGGCCGGGGCGGGCGCCCCGAGCGCGGCCGCCAGCGCCTCGTCGTCCTCGGCCGCGCCGTTGTGGCTGAACAGCAGGCCGTCGGCGCGGAAGGGCTGGGCGCAGGACTCGTCCGAGCCGAACCCCGGGGTGGCGTCGCGCACGGCCGCCACCAGGCACCCGGCGGTGATCGCCCGCGCGGCGTCCGCGAAGGAGGAGTCGGCCCAGATCGGCATCGCCCGGCGGTAGCGCAGCGGCTCCCCGCCGTCCGGCGGATACCAGCCCACGCCGAACCCGTCGGCGTTGACCGTGCCGTGCCGCTGCTCGCGCGGGGCGTAGGACTGGCGGTGCAGCGCGTGCTCCGGCCGGTAGAGCAGCCGGTGCAGGGTGGAGGGCGGCCCCAGGTAGGCCATGTGGCGGCACATCAGGCGCCCACCCCGCCCTCGTCCGGTGCGGCGTCGCGCGCCAGCCGGAACCCGCTGAAGATCTGCCGGCGGACCGGGTGGTCCCAGTTGCGGAAGGTGCCCCGGGTCGCGGTGGGGTCGGTCGCCCACGAGCCGCCGCGCAGCACCCGGTAGCCGTCGTCGAAGAACACCTCGGAGTACTCCCGGTAGGGGAAGGCGGTGAAGCCGGGGTAGCCGTGGAAGACGGTCGAGGTCCACTCCCACACGTCGCCGATGAGCTGGCGCACCCCGAGCGGGGACGCCCCCTCGGGGAAGGCCCCGGCGGCCGAGGGCCGCAGCCGGCGCTGCCCCAGGTTGGCGTGGCGCTCGTCGGGGTCCTCCTCTCCCCAGGGGAAGCGGCGGGAGCGCCCGGTGGCGGGGTCCCAGCGCGCGGCCTTCTCCCACTCGGCCTCGGTGGGCAGCCGTGCGCCCGCCCAGCGCGCGTGCGCCTGGGCCTCGTGGAAGCTCACGTGCTGCACCGGCTCCTCGGCAGGGACGGGCTCGATGCGGCCGAACCGGCGCCGCATCCACCGGCCGCCGTCGCGGAACCAGAACGCCGGGGCGGCCGCGCCCCGCTCCCGGCGCCAGTTCCAGCCCTCCCCGGTCCACCAGCGGGGGTCGTCATAGCCCCCGGCGTCGATGAAGGCCATGTGCTCGGCGTTGGACACCGGCCGCGCGCCGATCCGGTAGGCGGGCAGGTGCACGGTGTGCGCGGGGCGCTCGTTGTCGTAGGCCCACGGGTCGGCGGTGGTGCCCATGGTGAACGGCCCCGCGGGGACCAGCACCTCTTCGGGGCCGGGCGGCACCGCGTCGGGCGCGTCCGGGGCGCCGTCCGGCAGCACCGGGTCGCCCGTGCGCAGCTGGTGGGTGGCGAGCATGGTCTCGTCGTGCTGGTGCTCGTGCTGGATCACCATGTTGTAGACGAACCCGCCGGCGCCCAGTCCGGCGCCCTCCTCCAGCGGCACCCGCTCCAGGGAGTCGAGCACCCCGCGGCGGACGCGGGCGTTGTAGGCGCGCGCCTCCTCGGGGCGCAGCAGCGGCAGCTCCACCCGGTCGGCGCGGGCGTTCTCGAAGGCGTCGTAGAGCACGTCGATGTCGGGGCGCAGCGCCTCGCGCCCCGCGGCGGCGCGCAGCAGCCACTGCTCCTCGTAGTTGCCGACGTGGGCGTAGTCCCACACCAGCGGCGACATCAGGGGCGAGTGCTGGGACAGCAGCTCCTCGTCCTCCAGGGCGTGCACGGTCAGCCCCTCGCTGCGCCGCCGCACCGCCTCCAGCTCGGCGGCGATGCGCTCGCGCACCCGGTCCTGCTCGGCATCGGTGGTCATCGGTCCCCTCCGGGGGTCGCGTCGTCGGCGGGGCAGCGGCCCCGTTCGGTGTAGCGGTCGCGGTAGGCGTCGACCGCCTCGGCGAGCCGGGCCGCCCCCATCCGGGGCAGGGCCGCGGCGGCGGCCTCCAGGCAGCGCCGGGCGGCCCGGCCCAGGGCGGGGTCGGCCACGGCGTCCCGGGCGGCCGCCAGCCAGGTGCGGCGGGCGGGTTCGGCGCCGTCCCCGTGCAGCTCGTCCAGGGCCTGGTCGGCGGCGTCGGCGGCGCGGGCGTCGTCCACCAGGGCGGAGGCGACGGCGGCGGGCACCGGCCACCAGGGCGCGGGCAGGGCGTCGATCATGCGCAGTTCCAGCCACCCGCGCGGGCGTACCGGAGGGAACAGGGTGCTCAGGTGGTAGGCGAGGTCGTCGTGGTCGGGCGGGCGGGGGCGGCAGCGGCGCATCCACTCGGCGAAGGCCATGCCCGCGCCGCCGTGCCAGTGCCCGCCGGGGGTGCGGATGGTCATCAGGCGGGCGCTGAGGGCGTACTCGGCCCAGGCGGCCGCGGGGTCGTCGCCGCCGACGGGGCGGGTGCGGCCGGCGTCGATCCCGGCCCACACCGCCCAGCGGGCCGAACGCCATCCGGTGGGCCGCCCGCGCCACAGCGGGGAGTTGGCGAAGGCGGCGGTGAGCACCGGGCCCAGGCGGTGCACCCGGCGCCAGCGGCGGGCCGCGTCGGCGGTGTCGGCGCCGATGTCCAGGCACACCTGCAGGGAGGCGGTGCTGCACATCATGGTCCGCCCGCTGGGCCCGTGGCGGTCGAAGAAGCGCTCCATGGCGGTGTAGCGGGGGAGGGTGAGCTGGCGCCGCGGCGGGCGGCGGGGGTCCAGGCCGACGCCCTGCAGGCACAGGCCTGCGTCGGTGAGCGGCTTCTCCACGTGGGCGAGGTCGGCGGCGGCGGCGCTGTGCGCGGCGGCGGGGCCGGGGAGGGGCGGCGAGCTCAGCTCCAGCTGCCCTCCGGGTTCGAAGGTGACGGCGCTTCCGGCCGGCGGCGGCCCGGCCTCGTCCAGGAGCGCGGCCACACGGTCGAGGGGGACGGGGCGGTCGGGGGCGTCGGGGTCGGTGACCAGCCATTCGGCCTCGACCCCGACCAGGCCCGGGGGGCCGTTCTTGAAGCAGATCCCGCGGATGTACTCGTGGACGTCGCTCTCGGTGAGTCGGGTCATCGCTCACTCCAATCGAACACGCACCGACCTCACATGCCCGGCGATCCCGCGCATCGAACCTCTTCGATCTTCAAATGTGGGAAACCTCGGGGGAAATGGGACCCCCGGGACCGATACGGCCGCCGTGGCCGCGCTCGGCCGACGGGACGGGAGTCGACGGCGGTGCCGGCGCTCAGGGAAGGGGCTGCTCGTAGGACTCGGTGACCAGGGTCAGGCCGGACCTCCACAGGAACGCCTGCTTGACCGGGTCGCCGCCGCCCGTGGTGACGATCATCCGCACGGCCCCCGCCCCCTTCAGGCGCTCCCGGGCCCGGGCGATGAGGGCGCCGCCCACCCGCCACCAGTCGAAGCCCTCCCCCACCGCGAGGTCGTCGACGTAGCCCACCGGGCCCGCGCCCCCGTGCACCGGCGCGGGGTCGCCCACCGCCGCCGCCAGGAACCCCTGCACGACCTCCTCGTCCGTGGCCACCAGCACCACCGCGCCGGGGTCGGACACCAGCGCCCCGAGCCGGGCGCGGCGCGCCTCGACGGGCTCTGCGCCGGGCACGCGCCCGCCCAGGGCGACCATCGCGGCGACGTCGGTGGGCAGCGCGTCCCGCACACCGGGAAGGGTTTCGGCCGTCATGTTCCCCCGATCCGCGCGTTCCTCTCTCCACACGTCCCTTCCCGAGATCACCCGATCTCACCGCCTTCCCCCGCAATGCACGCGTGTCGGGCGGGTGCGCCCGGCCCCGCCCGTGGTAGGACGGCCGGGAGCGCGGAGCCGGATGGGGGCCTGGTGACGATGACCGATGCCGAGAAGGCGGAGCAGCACCCGCAGGAGGGCACCGAGCAGGCCCTGCGCGCCCTGCTCGACGGGCGGTGGGGCCGGGTCCGGGACGCCGTCCGGACGCACGTGCGGGGCGAGCGGTTCGCCCCCGTCGCCGGGCTGTCGGTGGAGGAGCACCGCGCCCGGGTCGCCGACCAGCTGGCGGCGCTCGCCCGCACCGAGGTCCCCGGCTACGGCTTCCCCGCCGAGGTCGGCGGCGCCGACGACCTGGGGGCCTCGTGCACGGCCTTCGAGATGCTCGTGGCCGACATGTCGCTGATGGTCAAGGTCGGCGTGCAGTGGGGGCTGTTCGGCGGCGCGATCCACGCGCTGGGCTCCGACGGCCAGCGCGCCGAGCACCTGCCCGGGGTGATCGGCCTGGAGGTGCCCGGCTGCTTCGCGATGACCGAGACCGGGCACGGGTCCGACGTGCAGCGGCTGCGCACCACCGCCGACTACGACCCCGGCTCGGGCATGTTCACGGTGCACACCCCCGACGAGGCGGCCCGCAAGGACTACATCGGCAACGCCGCCCGGGACGGGCGCGCGGCGGTGGTCTTCGCCCGGCTGCGCACGCGCGGCGAGGACCACGGGGTGCACGCCCTGCTGGTGCCGATCCGGGACGCCGACGGGCGGCCGCTGCCCGGGGTGGCGATCGGGGACTGCGGCCCCAAGGCCGGGCTGAACGGCGTCGACAACGGCCGCCTCACCTTCGACCGGGTGCGGGTGCCACGCTCGGCGCTGCTGAGCCGGTACGGCGCGGTCGCCGAGGACGGCACCTACTCCAGCCCCATCGCCGACCCCTCGCGCCGGTTCTTCACCATGCTCGGGACGCTGGTGCGGGGCCGGGTCAGCGTGGCCGGCGGGGCGGGCACCGCCGCCAAGGCGGCGCTGGCGATCGCGGTGCGCTACGGGGAGGCGCGGCGCCAGTTCACCCGGCCGGGATCGGCCTCGGAGGAGGTGCCGCTGCTGGACTACCGCGCCTACCAGCGCCGGCTGCTGCCCGCCCTGGCCCGCACCTACGCCCTGCACTTCGCCCAGCAGGAGCTGGTGGCGTCGCTGCACGACGCGCAGACCGGCGAGCGCCCGCTGGACGAGCACGGCCGGCGCGAGCTGGAGTCGCGCGCCGCCGGGCTGAAGGCGGTGGCCACCTGGCACGCCCTGGACACGGTGCAGGACTGCCGGGAGGCCTGCGGCGGCGCGGGCTACCTGGCCGCCAACCGCCTGCCGCAGCTGCGCGCGGACGTGGACGTGTTCACCACCTTCGAGGGCGACAACACGGTGCTGCTGCAGCTGCTGGCCAAGGCGCTGCTGACCGACTACCGGGACGCCTTCGGCGACCTGGACACCGCGGGCATGGTGCGCTTCGCCGCCGGCCAGGTGCTGGAGGGGGTGATCGAGCGCACCGCCGCCCGGTCGCTGATCGAGCGCCTGGTCAGCGCGGCGCCGGGCCGCGGGGACGCCGACGAGCTGCGGGACCGCGGGTGGCAGCTGCGGCTGCTGGAGGACCGCGAGGAGCACACGGTGGCGGGGCTGGCGCGGCGGCTGCGCCGGGCCGGCGGGGGCGACGGGCGCTCGGCCTTCGACGCCTTCAACCAGGCCCAGGACCACCTGCTGCGGGCGGCGCGGGTGCACGTGGACCGGGTGGTGCTGGAGGCGTTCGTCGCCGGGATCGACCGCTGCTCCGACGCCGGGGCGCGGCGGCTGCTGGAGAAGGTGTGCGACCTGTACGTGCTCTCGGTGGTCGAGGAGGACCGCGCCTGGTTCCTGGAGCACGAGCGCCTGTCCGGGACCCGGGCCAAGGCGGTGGTCAAGGCCGTGGACGAGCTCTGCGCCGACCTGCGCCCGCACGCGCGCACCCTGGTGGACGCCTTCGGCCTGCCCGACGAGTGGCTGGCCGCCCCCATCGCCCTGGGCGCGGAGGCCGAGCGCCAGGCGGCCCAGATCAACGCCGAGTCGGATAGTTGAACTTTCCTACACTCCGATGCATGCCTCAGAGATCGGGGGGAGTGGATCGATGAGCGCGAAGCACGGTCGGTCGAACCGTCGGTCTCTCAGGCGGATCCGCGCCGTCATGCGGCGGAAGAACCAGGTGACTCTGCCACGCGATGTGGCAGAGGCCCTCCACATCCGGGAGGGGATGAAGTCGAGTTCGCCATCGACGCGGACGGAGAGGTCGTCCTTCGCGGGATGACCGTGGTTCCCGCGGACCAGGCCTGGTTCTGGGAGAACTCCTGGCAGGAAGGCGAGTGCGAAGCAAGCGCTCAGATCGCGGAGGGCGATGTCGAGGAGTACGACGACGTGGACTCGATGTTCGACGCCCTGGACAAGGAGCGCTGAGCCCTGGCCACGTTCGCCGTTCCCCCGAAGTTCCGCGCCGACCTCAAACGACTGAGCGAAGCGCAGCACCGCCGTTTCCGGCACATCGTCAGGAACGAGTTCGCACCGGATGTCGACAAGGGCGAGTTCCGTCCTGGTCTGCGCGTCAAGCGCGTTCAAGGGGCGCCAGGCGCCTTCGAGGTGACATGGGCCCCTGACGGAAGGGCTACATGGGAATACGGCCGGGGGAAGATCCCTGGCAAGCCGCATGTCATCTGGCGCAGGGTCGGAACCCACAAGGTCTTCGTGCCCGGCCCCCGTGAGCCCTCCTCCGGACGTCAGGGCGCCAGGGTGCGCCGTACCTCGGCGGAGATCTCCAGGTCCTCCCTGGCGGTGAGGACCAGGGTGCGCACGGTCGCCCCCGGGGCGGTGACGTCGGTGTCGGTGTGCGCCTCCTCGTTGGCGGCGGCGTCCAGGGCCACGCCGAGGAACGCCAGCCCCTCGGCGGCCCCGGAGCGGACCGCGGGCTGGTGCTCGCCCACGCCCCCGGTGAAGACCAGCGTGTCCAGCCCGTTCAGGGAGGCCGCCATCGCCCCGATCTTGGCGCGCAGCCGGTGCAGGTAGACCCCCAGCCCCAGACGCGCCGCCGGGTCGCCGGCCTCGACCCGGTCCATCACGCGCCGCATGTCGGAGTCCCCGGTCAGCCCCGCCAGCCCGCCGCCGCGGTCCAGCCCGCCGGCCACCTCGTCGGGGGCCATCCCCCCGTACTGCAGCAGCCACAGCACCAGCCCCGGGTCCACGTCGCCGCTGCGCGTGGCCATGACCAGGCCCTCGGTCGGGGTGAACCCCATGGTGGTGTCCAGGCAGCGCCCGTCGCGCACCGCCGACAGCGACGCCCCCGCCCCCAGGTGGGCCACCACCAGCCGTCCCGGCGCGCGGCCCAGCAGCTCGGCGCTGCGCCGGGTCGCGTAGGAGTGCGAGAGCCCGTGGAAGCCGTACCTGCGCAGCCCCCACCCCTGGGGGATGGCGTAGGTGAAGGCCTCGGGCGGCAGCGTCGCGTGGAAGGCCGTGTCGAAGCAGGCCACGTGCGGGGTGTCGGGCAGGACCTTGCGGGCGGCCTCGATGCCCGCCAGCGCCTTGGGCACGTGCAGCGGCGCCAGCACCGCCACCGACCGGATGCGCTCCACCACCCGGTCGTCCAGCACCACGGGGTCGCGGAACTCCTCGCCGCCGTGCACCACCCGGTGGCCGACCGCGTCCACCCGCGGCAGCTCCGCCAGCGCGGCCTCCAGCTGCTCGGCGGTGACCGCGCCCTCGCGCAGCTCCAGGGTGCTGCTGCCCAGCTGCTCGTCGCCCGTCCCCAGGACCGCCAGCTTCACGCTGCTCGACCCGGTGTTGACGATCAGGACCTGCATACGGACCGCCCTTCCGCGCGTGCCGCGCCCCTCACCCCCGCCACGTCCAGTCGCGGACCTCGGGCGCGTCGTCGCCGTGCTCGCGAGTGTAGGCGCGGCAGCGCAGCCGCGCATCGTCCATCTGCTGCTTGAGGTGGGCCGCGCGCACGGCCAGCCCCGGGACGTGGTCGATGACGTCCATGACCAGGTGGTAGCGGTCCAGGTGGTTGAGCATGACCATGTCGAAGGGGGTGGTGGTCGTGCCCTCCTCGATGTAGCCGCGCACGTGCAGGTTGTCGTGGCCCCGGCGCCGGTAGGTCAGGCGGTGGATGAGCCACGGGTAGCCGTGGAAGGCGAAGATGATCGGCTTGTCGGTGGTGAACAGCGCGTCGAACTCGCGGTCGGTGATGCCGTGCGGGTGCTCCTCGGCGGGCTGCAGCCGCATCAGGTCCACCACGTTGACCAGCCGTACCTTCAGCTGCGGCAGGTGGGTGCGGAGCAGGTCGGCGGCGGCCAGCGCCTCCATGGTGGGCACGTCCCCGGCGCAGGCCAGCACCACGTCGGGCTCCTCGCCGTCGTCGGAGCTGGCCCACCCCCAGATGCCCAGGCCGCGGATGCAGTGCGCCTGCGCCTGGTCCATGTCCAGGTAGCTCAGTCCGGGCTGCTTGCCGGCGATCATGACGTTGACCGTGTCGCGCAGGCGCAGGCAGTGGTCGGCGGTGGCGAGCAGGGTGTTGGTGTCCGGCGGCAGGTAGACCCGGATGATCTCGGGCTTCTTGTTGACGACGTGGTCGATGAAGCCGGGGTCCTGGTGGCTGAAGCCGTTGTGGTCCTGGCGCCACACGTGCGAGCTGAGCAGGTAGTTCAGCGAGGCGATGGGGCGCCGCCAGGGGATGGTGCGGGTGGTCTTGAGCCACTTGGCGTGCTGGTTGAACATCGAGTCGACGATGTGGATGAAGGCCTCGTAGCTGTTGAACAGCCCGTGCCGCCCGGTGAGCAGGTAGCCCTCCAGCCAGCCCTGGCACAGGTGCTCGCTGAGCACCTCCATGACCCGCCCGTCGGGGGCCATGTCCTCGTCGGTGGGCAGCAGCCCCTCGTTCCAGGTCCGGTCGGTGGCCTCGAAGACCGCGGCGAGCCGGTTGGAGGCGGTCTCGTCGGGGCCGAAGATGCGGAAGTCGTCGGGGTTGAGGCGGATGACGTCGCGCAGCAGCGTGCCCAGGACCCGGGTGGCCTCGTGCTTGACCGCGCCCGGCTCGGGCACCTCCACGGCGTAGTCCCGGAAGTCGGGCAGGGTCAGGTCCTTGAGCAGCAGGCCGCCGTTGGCGCGCGGGTTGGCGCTGATGCGCAGCGGCCCCTCGGGGACGAGGCGGACGGCCTCCCCCACCGGCGCCCCGTCGGAGTCGAACAGCTCCTCGGGCCGGTAGGAGCGCATCCACTCCTCCAGCATCCTGAGGTGCTCGGGGTTCTCCCGCATCCGGGCCAGCGGGACCTGGTGGGAGCGCCACGTGCCCTCCACCGGCAGGCCGTCGACCTCGGACGGGCCCGTCCACCCCTTGGGGGTGCGCAGCACGATCATCGGCCATTTGGGGTCGCCCCGGTCGCCGCCCGAGCGCGCCCGCTCCTGCAGGCCGGTGATCTCGTCCAGGACCGTGTCGAGCACCCCGGCCATCTCCCGGTGCATCACGTCCGGGTCGTCTCCGGCGACGAAGAAGGGCCGGTGGCCGTACCCCTCCAGGAGAGAGGCCAGCTCGCTCTCGGGCATGCGCGCCAGCACCGTCGGCCCGGCGATCTTGTAGCCGTTCAGGTGCAGGACGGGCAGGACCGCCCCGTCGGTGACGGGGTTGACGAACTTGTTCGACAGCCAGCTGTTGGCGAGCGGCCCGGTCTCGGCCTCGCCGTCGCCGACCACCGCGGCGGCGACCAGGCCGGGGGTGTCGAAGACCGCCCCGTAGGCGTGCGAGAGGACGTAGCCCAGTTCGCCGCCCTCGTGGATGGACCCGGGGGTCTCCGGTGCGTAGTGCGAGGGCACCCCGCCGGGGAAGGAGAACTGGCGGAAGAGCTTCCGCATGCCCTCGGCGTCCTGGGTGACCTCCGGGTAGACCTCGGAGTAGGTGCCGTCGAGCCAGGCCGTCGCCACCCCTGAGGGGCCGCCGTGGCCCGGGCCCATCAGCCACATCATGTCGGTCCCGCGCTTGGTCACCTGGCGCTGCAGGTGCGCGTAGACGAAGTTCAGCCCCGGGGTGGTGCCCCAGTGGCCCAGCAGGCGGGGCTTGATGTGCTCGGGGCGCAGGGGCTCCCGCAGCAGGGGGTTGTCGAGGAGGTAGATCTGGCCGACGGACAGGTAGTTGGCGGCCCGCCAGTACATGTCGACCTGCCGGACCTCGTCCTGCGTGAGGGAGTCCCGTACCCGGGGTTCTGTGGTGGTCATCGCATCCCCTCGTCGATCGCGCGCGGCGTCGGACCGCTGGGTGCCACTACCCAGTCGTCATTCCGACTATGGATGCCCAGGGGTCATCGGAACCCCATCCGGACGCCTCGTTTCGCCCATGGCGCGGCGGACGTCGTCGGCAGGGCGGCGGCGCGGGTAGGTTGGCGCGCAATGACTACCACTCCAGAAGACGGAGGGGCCGCGGCCCCCCGCGACGACGACCGCGCGGACGAAGTCCGGCCCGGGCCGGACTTCGCGCCCGCCTCCACCCCTGACGAGACGGAACCGCACCAGGGCGCCTATGGAGAGGTCGCACAGGCCCCGGAGGGGGAGGCCACCGCCGAGGTCCAGGACGGAGAGCAGGAGGAGGAGCAGCGGACCAAGCCCCGCAGCCGATTCGCGAGCGTGCTGACCCCCGAGGCGTTCGGCATCGCCTCACTGCTGTCCCTGCTGGCGTCGTTCGCGGGCACCCGCGTCGTGGAGGTCGTCGCGAGCGTGACGGCCACGTCCCAGGAGGGCGCGCTCAAGGCCCTGGCCCTGGGCGACGCGGTGCCCGCACTGCTGGCGGCCGTCCTCGCCGTCGGGGCGCTCTCGGCGTCCTCCTCCGAGACCCGTTCCTGGACGCGCTGGCTGTGCGGGGGCGTGCTCATCGTCGCGGTGCTGGCCGTCCTGGCCGCGGCGGGGGCGTACCTGCTGGTGCCTCCGCCGGCCCCGATGCCGCCGATGGTCCCCGGCAACTGACCCGGGAGGCTCAGCGGGTCCGCTCCGCCAGTTCGCGGTCGAGGATGCGGGCCCACTGGCCGACGATGCGCCGGCGGCGCGCCGTGTCGTCGGTGAGCAGGGCGGCCAGGCCCAGGCCGCGCCCCATGTCCAGGGTCGCCTGCACGGTCTCGCGCACCCCGGGGGCGGACTCGTCGGCGCCCAGCACCTCCACCGCCGCCCGGTGCGCCTCCCGTCCGACGTGCTCCTCCAGCGGGATGACCGACGCGCGCAGCGCGGGATCGCTGGCGGCCGACGCCCACAGCTGCAGCGCGGCCGAGAACACCGGCCCGCAGTAGGCGTCGACCAGCATCTCCACCACGGCCTCGGTGCGCCCGGGGCCGCTCGGCAGCCGTTCGGCGCTCTCGCGCAGGTCGGCCATGCGGGTGTCGCTCATGTGCCGCAGCGCGGCGGTGAACAGGTCCTCGCGGGTGCGGAAGTGGTGCTGGGCGGCGCCGCGGGACACCCCGGCCCGCTCGGCGACCGCGCCCACCGTCGTCCCGGCCACGCCCCGGTCCGCCAGGCACGCCACGGCGGCCTCCAGCAGGCGGCGCCGGGTGGCCCTGCTGCGCTCCTGGCGCGGTTCGCGCTCCCCGCCCCGCTCCGCCCCGCGCACGGTCCCCATGTGCTCCGTCCCCCCTGGTCGCGTCGCCGCCAACCTAACGGCAGTGCGGCGCTCCGCGGAACACGCGCGGCGGCGGGCCCGCGGCTCCGGGTCAGTACGACTTCGGCAGGCCGAGGGAGTGCTGGGCGACGTAGTTGAGCACCATCTCCCGGCTGACCGGCGCGATCCGGCCCAGCCGGGAGGCGGTGACGGCGGCCCCCAGCCCGTACTCGGTGGCCAGCCCGTTGCCGCCGAGGGTCTGCACCGCCTGGTCCACGGCCCGGGCCGAGGCCTCCCCGGCCGCGTACTTGGCCATGTTGGCGGCCTCGCCCGCGCCCGCGTCGTCCCCGGCGTCGTAGAGGGCGGCGGCCTTCTGCGTCATCAGGCGGGCCAGTTCGACCTCCACCTTGACCTGGGCCAGGGGGTGGGACAGTCCCTGGTGGGCGCCGATGGGGCGGCCCCACACCTCGCGCTGGGAGGCGTAGCCCACCGCGCGCTCCAGGGCGTGCAGGGCCGAGCCGGTGGCCAGCGAGGCGGCCATGATCCGCTCGGGGTTGAGCCCGGCGAACAGCTGCATCAGCCCGCTCCCGGGGTCGCCGACCAGGGCGTCGGCGGGGAGCCGGACCCCGTCCATGAACAGGGCGAACTGGTGGTCGGGGCTGACCAGGTCCATCTCGATGCGGCGCGCCTCGAACCCGGGGGCGTCGGTGGGGACCATGAACAGGGCCGGGGCGAGCCGCCCGGTCGCGGTGTCCTCCATGCGGCCGACGACGAAGACCGCGTCGGCGACGTCCACACCGGAGATGAAGGTCTTGCGGCCGGAGAGCACCCACCCGTCGCCGTCCGGGCGCGCGGTGGTGGTGATGTTGTGCGCGTTGGAGCCGGCGTCGGGCTCGGTGATGGCGAAGGCGAGGATGCTCTCGCCGGAGGCGATGCCCGGCAGCCAGCGCCGGCGCTGCTCGGGGGTGCCGAAGCGGGCCAGGACGGTCCCGCAGATGGCGGGCGAGACCACCGTCATCAGGGTGGGGCAGCCGGCCGCGGAGAACTCCTCGAGCACGGCGGCCAGGTCGCCGATGCCGCCGCCTCCGCCGCCGAACTCCTCGGGGAGGTTGACCCCGAGGTAGCCGAGCTTGCCCGCCTCGGCCCACAGCTCGGTCAGGTAGGCGCCCTCGCGGGCCTTGGCGCGGTAGTAGTCGCCGCCGTAGGAGGAGGCGAAGGAGCGGACGGCCTCGCGCAGGGCGAGGCGCTCGTCGGATTCGGTGAATCGCATGCTGGGCCCTTCACTGGGTCGAGGGGGCGAGGGGTCGCCGGGGTTCGCGCGGCCGGGGGCGGAGGTGTTCCCGGGTTCGTTCCCACCCCGCGGTTTCCGGCCCACCCGGGGCGGCGCGGGGCCCCCGGGAGGAGGCGCGGAGCGCGGTCCCCCGCCTGCCGGGGCGGGGCACGGGGCCGCCCGAGCGCGCCGGGCGGCCCCGGTTCCGGCCGCCTCCGCCGGCCGGGACCGTGCGCGTCGCTGGACCACCGCCGCACACCCGGTGCGCGGCAATGGTCCGAAGCCCGAAACCACAGGGCAGGGCCGGTCCGGAAGCCGTGCGGCCCCGCCGACGCCCGACCCCCTGTCCACGCCGGCCTGCACGAACGGAGTCGCCGCCGCACGAGGGGGGGAACGGGGAGGGGACGCCCACCGGCCCCGGGGCCTCCCGTAAGCAGAGGCGGTACACCGCTCCCGAGGGCACCGCGGCCGGCGCGCGCTCCCCGGACGGCGGTGGCCCCTTCGACGACGGAGACGGCGTCAGGACCGCCCTCCGAGCCGGAGCACTCATGCCCGTTCCTGCGGGTCCGGAGGGCCGTCGGGCTCGACGACGGCCAGGACCGTCCCGGTGTCGGTGCGGGCGCCCTCCGCCGCCACCTCGGACACCGTCCCGGAGACCGGGGCGCTGATCTCGTGCTCCATCTTCATCGCCTCCAGCCACAGCAGCGGCCGCCCCTCCTCCACCCGCTCTCCTGCACAGGCGGCGACCCGCGTCACCGTGCCCGGCATGGGCGCCAGCAGGGTGCCCGGGGTGTGCGCCGCCTCCCGCTCGGGGAAGCGGTCCAGCGGCTCCAGCGCCACCGGCCCCAGCACGGAGTCCACGTACACGGCGCCGGCGCCGCGGGCGACCTCGAACGCCCGCAGGACGCCGTCGACCAGCAGTTCCACCCGGTCGGGCGCGGCACCGCGCAGCACCACCCGGCCCGTGTCCCCGACCGGCACCGGCACCGGTCCGCCGCGTCCGGAGGCGTAGGCCGCCTCGACCTCCTCGCCGGAGGGCCCCCGGTAGCGGCGGGTGTGCGGCGCCGAGGGCAGGTTGCGCCACCCGGCCGGCAGGCCGCCCAGCACCGGCGCCCGCTCCCGGTTGCGCTCGGCCTCCGCCAGGGCCGCGGCCAGCGCCGACAGCCGCACCGCGCGCTCGTCGGCCAGCGGAAGGGCCAGTTCGGGAGGGCGGCCCTGCGCTGTGCGCCCGCCGGTGCCGTGGTCGTCGAGCCCCTGCTCGGCCAGGAAGCGGATGTGCATGTCCCCGGCGGTGAACACCGGGTGGCGCAGCACCCGCACCAGCAGGTCCCGGTTGGCGCCCACCCCGTGCAGGCGCGCCCCGGCCAGCGCCGCGGACAGGCGGCGCAGCGCGTCGTCCCGGTTCCGCCCCCAGGCGATGACCTTGGCCAGCATCGGGTCGAACTCCACCCCGACCCGGGTGCCCTCCTCCACCCCGGAGTCCACCCGCACGCCGAAGCCGTCGGGCACCGTGAAGCGCGCCCGCGCCGCCGGGACGTCGAAGCGGGCCACGGTGCCGCTGTGCGGCCGCCAGCCGGCCGCCGGGTCCTCGGCGTACAGCCGCGCCTGGACGGCGTGCCCGCGCGGGGCGGGCGGCCCCTCCGGCGGCAGCGCCTCCCCCTCGGCGATGCGCAGCTGCCACTCCACCAGGTCCAGCCCGGTGACGCACTCGGTGACGGGGTGCTCCACCTGGAGCCGGGTGTTCATCTCCAGGAAGGCGGGGGTGCCGTCGGCGCCGACGAGGAACTCGGCCGTCCCGGCGCCGGTGTAGCCGATGGCGCCGGCCATCCGCCGGGCCGCCTCGTGCAGCCGCTCGCGCAGGGCGGGGTCCAGGCCGGGCGCGGGCGCCTCCTCGACCACCTTCTGGTGGCGCCGCTGCACCGAGCAGTCGCGGTCGCCCACCGCCCACACCGTGCCGTGCGCGTCGGCCAGGACCTGCACCTCCACGTGGCGCCCGTGTTCGACGTAGGGCTCGCAGAACACGGCCGGGTCGCCGAAGGCGGCGGCCGCCTCGGCCCGGGCGGACTCGGCCGCCGCCTCCAGGCCGACCAGGTCCCGCACGATCCGCATGCCCCGGCCGCCCCCGCCCGCGGAGGCCTTCACCAGCACCGGCAGGTCGCCGGCGGTGACCCGTCCGGGGTCCAGGGCGGCGGAGACCGGCACCCCGGCGCGCTCGGCCAGCGCCTTGGCCGCGGTCTTGGACCCCATCGCCTCGATCGCCTCGGCCGGCGGGCCGATCCAGGTCAGGCCGGCCTTGACGACGGCGCGGGCGAAGGCGGCGCTCTCGGACAGGAAGCCGTAGCCGGGGTGCACCGCGTCCGCGCCGGCCCGCTCGGCCGCCTCCACCAGGGCCTCGGGGCGCAGGTAGGCGGCGGCGCCCCCGCCCTCCAGCGGCACCGCGGCGTCGGCCTCGCGCACGTGCGGCGCGCCGGCGTCGGCGGCCGCGTACACCGCGACCGTGCCCAGGCCCATGTCCCGGCAGGTGCGCATGGCCCTGCGGGCGATCTCGCCGCGGTTGGCGACCAGTACGGTGCCGATCATCTGCGGGCTCCTCCCATCGTCGCCTCCGCCGCGCTCGCGGCGCTCACATCCGGAAGACGCCGAAGCCGTCGGCGCCGCGGACGGGGGCGTTGTGCACGGCCGACAGGCACAGGCCCAGGACGGTGCGGGTGTCGCGGGGGTCGATCACCCCGTCGTCGTAGACCCGGCCGGACAGGAACAGCGGCAGCGACTCGGCCTCGATCTGCCGCTCGACCGCCTCGCGCATGGCCGCGTCGTCGGCGTCGGAGTAGGCGCGGCCCTTGGCGGCGGCGGAGGCGCGGGCGACGATCGACAGCACCCCGGCCAGCTGCTTGGGGCCCATCACCGCCGACTTGGCGCTGGGCCAGGAGAACAGGAAGCGGGGGTCGTAGGCCCTGCCGCACATGCCGTAGTGGCCGGCGCCGTAGGAGGCGCCCATGAGCACCGACAGGTGCGGCACGGTGCTGTTGGAGACCGCGTTGATCATCATGGCGCCGTGCTTGATGATGCCGCCCTGCTCGTATTCGCGGCCGACCATGTACCCGGTGGTGTTGTGCAGGAACAGCAGGGGCGTGTCGGCCCGGTCGGCCAGCTGGATGAACTGGGCGGCCTTCTGCGACTCCTCGCTGAACAGGACCCCCTGGGCGTTGGCGAGCACCCCGACCGGGTGGCCGTGCAGGCGGCCCCAGCCGGTGACGAGGCTGGCCCCGTAGGCGGGCTTGAACTCGTCGAACTCCGAGGCGTCGAGGATGCGGGCCAGCACCTCGCGCGGGTCGAAGGGGGTGCGCAGGTCGTCGGGGACGATCCCGGCGAGCTCCTCGGGGTCGTGCAGCGGGTCGGCGGCGGGCGCGGGCGCGGGGCCGGCCTTGCGGTGGTTGAGCCGGGCGACGATGCGGCGGCCGATGCGCAGCGCGTCGTGCTCGTCATCGGCCAGGTGGTCGGCGAGCCCGGACACCCGGGCGTGCATCTCGGCGCCGCCCAGGGACTCGTCGTCGCTCTTCTCGCCGGTGGCCATCTCGACCAGCGGCGGCCCGCCGAGGAAGACCTTGGAGCGTTCGCGCACCATGACCACGTGGTCGCTCATGCCCGGCACGTACGCGCCGCCGGCCGTGGAGTTGCCGAAGACCAGGGCGATGGTGGGGATCCCGGCGGCCGAGAGCCGGGTCAGGTCGCGGAAGAGCCGCCCGCCGGGGATGAAGATCTCGCTCTGGCTCGGCAGGTCGGCCCCGCCGGACTCCACCAGGTTGACCAGCGGCATCCGGTTCTGCTCGGCGATCTCCATCGCCCGCATGGTCTTGCGGCCGGTCCAGGGGTTGCTGGCGCCGCCGCGCACGGTGGGGTCGTTGGCCACCACCACGCACTCCACGCCCTCGACGACGCCGATGCCGGTGACCACGCTGGCGCCCACCGGGTAGTCGCTGCCCCAGGCGGCCAGCGGGGACAGCTCCAGGAACGGCGCGTCCGCGTCGAGCAGCAGCTCGATGCGCTCGCGCACCAGGAGCTTGCCGCGGGAGCGGTGCCGCTCGGCGTACTTGGGGCCGCCCCCGGCCAGGGCCTTGGCGTGTTCGGCGGCGATCTCGTCGAGCTTGGAGAGCATGGCCGCGCGGGCGGCCGTGTAGGAGGGGGCGGCGGGGTCGAGGCGGGAGCGCAGGGCGGTCACGGCAGCAGGGCCTCCGGGATGTCGAGGTGGCGCCCGCGCAGCCACTCGCCGAGCGCCTTGGCCTGCGGGTCGGAGCGGGCGCGGCTGCCCGCGCCGCCGCCGAGCAGGCCCTCGACGACGAAGTTCAGGGCGCGCAGGCCGGGCAGCACGTGGCGGGTGACGGTCAGCGGCGCGGTCTCGGGCAGCAGCCGGGCGAACTCCTCGGCGGTGAGGGTGTGCACGAGCCAGGGCCAGGCCCGGTCGGTGCGGGCCCAGACGCCGACGTTGGCGTCGGCGCCCTTGTCGCCGCTGCGGGCCCCGGCGACCAGGCCGAGCGGGGCGCGGCGCACCGGGCCCGCCTCGGGCGGGGGCGGCGGTGCGGGCTCGGCGACGGGGGCGAGCCCGGAGGTCCGGGGCGGCGGCGGCACGGGCCGGCGGGTCCCGTCGGGCAGGACGGCGGTGTGCGCGGCCTCGGCGGCGGGGACGGTGGCGGCGGTGAAGGCGACCCCGTCGGGCCGGGCGTCGCCGGGCGGGGCGGTGGCGTGGAAGCCGGGGACGCCCGCCAGCGCCAGTTCCACGGCGGTCTTGGCGAAGCGGCGGCCGACCTTGGCACGGTCGGGGTCGGCGGCGGTGATCCGCAGCGGGACCGAGGCGCCGTCCTGGTCGGGGGCGTCGGGGTCGGCGGGCGGGCCGAGCCGGAACTCCAGCCTGCGGGGCTCGCGCCCGCGCAGGGCCGCGCGCAGCTGCCGCTCGGTGAGCTCGGCCTTGGCGGCGACGTCCAGGCCGGTGAGCACCAGGGTGAGGTCGTTGCGGAACCCGTCCACGTGGTTCATGCCGACCTTGAGGCCCGGCGGGGGCGCCTCTCCGCGCACCCCGTGCACGCGCACCCGGTCGGGGCCGTCCGCGGTGAGGCGGACGGTGTCGAGGCGGGCGGTGGCGTCGGGGTTGGGGTAGCGGGCGCCGGCGACCTCGTAGAGGAGCTGGGCGGTGACCGTTCCGGTGGTGACGGCGCCGCCGGCCCCGGGGTGCTTGGTGATGACCGAGGACCCGTCGGCGTGCACCTCGGCGACGGGGAAGCCGGGGCGGGTCAGGTCGTGCCCCTGGGCCTCCAGTTCGGTGAAGAAGGGGTAGTTGCCGCCGGTGGCCTGGGCGCCGCACTCGATGATGTGCCCGGCGACGACGGCCCCGGCCAGGGCGTCGTGGTCGGTCGGTGACCACCCGAAGCGCGCGGCGGCGGGGCCGACGGCCAGGGAGGCGTCGGTGACCCGGCCGGTGACCACGACGTCGGCGCCGGCGCGCAGGCATTCGGCGATGCCGAAGGCACCGAGGTAGGCGTTGGCGGTGAGCGGGGAGCCGAGGCCGAGCTCGGCGGCGCGGGGCAGCAGGTCGTCGCCGTCGACGCGGGCGATGCGCACGTCCAGGCCGAGCCTGCGGGCGAGCTCGCGCAGCCGGTCGGCGAGCCCGGCGGGGTTGAGGCCCCCGGCGTTGGCGACCACCGCCACCCCGCGGTCGGCGGCGGTGCCCAGGCACTCCTCCATCTGCCGCAGGAAGGTCCGGGCGTAGCCGAGGGAGGGGTCCCCGAGCCGGTCCCGCCCGAGGATGAGCATGGTGAGCTCGGCGAGGTAGTCCCCGGTCAGCACGTCGAGCGGCCCGCCGTCGAGCATCTCCCGGACCGCGGAGAAGCGGTCCCCGTAGAACCCGGAGGCGTTCCCGATCCGGATCGGTGTGGCGCCGGTCTCACCCATGCCGACGAGCGTGCCACGCACCCGCCCGAAAAACAAGCACGCGTGCTTGTTTTTCGGGCGGCGGCCCCCTGCCCCAGCGCCCGCCACTCGACAGCACCCCTACTCATGGCCACCGGCCGGGCGCCGGGGCAGCGCAGGTCAAGGCAGATGAGCGACGACGAAGAAGCGAGGCGGACCCCCTGGGCCACCGGTCGACCACCAGGCCTCTCGCACTACCGGCGACGAGCAGCGGCAACGGGCCGGCCGGTGCCCCGCTCCGGCTTGCCTGCCGGGCGGCGGGCCGTCGGGGTGCAGGGGGAGGGCGGCGACGACACGGCACGGCGGTCCGCGGTGCCGCTGGTCGGGCGCCGGGTCGCCCGTGGCCCGGGGAGACGGCGGCGACGGCACGGCCGGTGCCCCGCTCACGGCCCCCGGCCGGGCGCCGCGCCTCTCGCGGTCCGGACGGTCGTGTCCGCTGGAGTGGTGGAGCTTTCAGCCGCGTCTTTGTGAGAGGTGCGACCACTGCGGCGCCATCGGCGACCCCGCCCAGGGCGCGCGCCCCCTCCTCGTCGTTGATCTCGGGAAAGTCGGGGTAATACCGGCGAGTATTACCCC
>NZ_ANAS01000011.1:0-112386 GCF_000341205.1 Nocardiopsis baichengensis YIM 90130
CATCGACACCCGGCCAGGCTACCGAGACTCCAAATGAGATGACCTCTAAGTGCGTTGTAGACAGGGGAACAGAGGGGCCGTATCCGTAGTGGCCTTCCATCTGAGGCAGCGATGCCTTGCTGCTGCACCTAAAGCCTGTCGGTCCTAACCTGTTCGAGGAAGGCGCTCCACTCATCAGCGCCGAAGGCGAGATGCCCGCATCCACGGTTGATGCTGTCCCGAATGGCCGCCCCCATGGGGAGGTCGGCGACCTCGACACAGTTCTGTCCCGTCCCGCTGCTGTAGCTCGACCTGCGGAAGTGAGGGGGAGCTGTTCAGGCATGATGGTCGGTCTCTTCGACTGGGAAGTGAAGCTCTCTTCCAAGAAGCACACCATGTCGGCGAGTGGCAGGGCGATTTCCTTGGAGGTCGCGAACACCTTCTCGTCGTGCGTCATCTCATCCTCCTCGAGGAAGAAGCCGCTGAGGGGCCGTCAGAGGTCCTCGAAGTAGTCGTCGCGGGGCCGGATGGACCGGGGCGGCCGATTCCGACCACGGTCGGGGGTGGAGAACGCCGCAATCGGCGGGTGGCCGGATCCGGCCCCGTCTCCGCTGCGTGCATTAACACCCTTCTTATCTCTCTGTGGCGCATCATCACGCTTGATTCTGTATGGGGTGTTCGTCAGGATTGGCGGCGCCCCGGCCGGGTGCTGTACGTAGCCGATCGATAACAGAAGCGAGTGAGTTGTCGCTGTGAACGCTCGGAAGATCATCGCTGGCTCGGCGATCGCGGCCCTGGCTGCCCTGCCGCTGCTCAACGGCACCGCCATGGCGATCACCGCCTATCAGGGAGACGACAAGGCCTACACGACCGCTGGCGGTTCCAAGATCTCCGTCTACGACGGTGAGGACGACGGCCGTGTCGTCTACGGCAAGTACTACCGACAGGCGTCGCCGGGAACCGAGCGCGGTCTGTACAACAAGAGCGGATACGGGACGACCGCCACCAGCGGAAGCGGTTCCGACATCCTCAAACTCCGCGTCTGCGAGAGCATCAGCGCATGGCCTGACGCCTGCAGCGACTGGAAGGCCTAACGCTTTCCCTAGCGGTCCCGCGTGCGGTCACGGCCCAAGTGCCGGGTCTCGCGCGGGGCCGCCCCTTCGAGCACATGCCTACCGCTCATCCGTTCGAACATCCTTCCCGGAGACGACCACATGCCGACCGGCGCCGCCGCCCCCGCTCCCTCCCGGACTTCCGATGAGACGCCACCGCTGCAGATGAGCGGAGTCGTCCATACGGTCGTCGGCCGTTCCCTTCTGGACGGGGTGGACCTGGAGGCCCACGGCGGTACCTCGACCGTGGTCACCGGTCCCAGCGGAAGCGGCAAGAGCACCCTGCTCTCCCTGGTTCTGGGTCTGTCGGCGCCCGACGCCGGAAACATCCGCGTCGCCGGGCAAGAGATCACCCGATTGCGCCACAGAAGGCTGGCCGCGCTCCGCAGCCGTGAGATCGGCATGGTGTTCCAGCACGGCGAGCTCCTGCCCGAGCTCACCCCGGTGGACAACGTCGCTCTGGCCGGGCTGCTCGCCGGGCTCGGAGCCCAGGAGGCCGCCGAGCGCGCCCGCACCCTCCTGTCCGAACTGGATGTGGCCACGGCCGCCGAGACCACCGCAGAACTCTCCGGGGGCGAGCACCAACGCACCGCCGTGGCCCGGGCCCTGATCACCGACCCCGCTCTGCTCCTCGCCGACGAGCCCACCGGCGCCCTGGACCCCGACAACCGGGACAAGGTCGCCGACATCCTGTTCGGCCTCCCCGCCCGGCGCGGATGCGCACTGGTGGTGGTCACCCACGACCGCGACCTGGCCGCACGCGGCGACCGCGTTCTCCACCTGCGGGACGGCGGCCTGAGCGAGGTGCAGCGGTGAGCGACGAATCCCCGGGCCTCGACCGCCGCCTCCTGCTCCTCGGGCGGACCCGCGCCGGCGGCGTCCCGCCGGGCGCACGACGGGCCGTTCTGATCGCCGCCACCTGTGCGCTCACGGTCACCCTGGTCGGGCTGGCCGTGGTGCTGGCGACCTTCCAGGGGCGCGACCTGCGCGATGCGGAGCGCCAGCCCATCATCACCGACGCCCCCGGCCAGGCCGTCGCCGAGTGGGCCGAGCGGCCCGACAGCGCCGGCGACTGGCAGCACTCGGTGGTCTACCTCGACCCGATCGACCCCACCGCGCCCCCGCCTCCCGGCCTCGCCGCCTGGCCCGAACCCGGCCAGGTCTACCTTTCGCCGGCACTGGCCGACGCCGAACCCGGAATCGAGGACCGCTACGGCGAATACGCCGGGAGCATCGGCCCCGAAGGGCTGCTCTCACCCGCCGAGCGCCTGGCCTACGTCGGCCTGCCCGATGACGCCGCCGTTCCCGAGGACTGGGCGTACCCGATCAGCGGGTTCGGGCCTCCGGGGTCCTACCCCTTCGGCGAGGACATCGCCTTCACCCCTGCGGCCCAGCAGCTCATGGTCTCCGCCTACCTGGTGTTCGTGCTCCTGCCCGCCGCAGGGCTGTTCGTCGTGGCCGCCCGCTTCGCCGCATCGGGGCGCGACCGCCGGGCCGCCCTGCTCACCGCGCTGGGAGCGAGCAGGCGCCACCACTTCCTCGTCGGCCTGGCCTCCTGCGCGGACGCGATCGTGGTCGGTACCGCCCTCGGCGCCCTGTTCGCCTTTCCCCCGCTTCTGGCCGACCTCGCGGTGCCGGGCATCGACTACACGGTCTACGCGGCCGACGTCCGGCGCATGTGGTGGCTCCTTCCGGCGCTGGTCGCCGTCTCCCTCGCCGCGTCGGCCCTGGGGTACGCCGCACTGCACGCCCGGCGGGCCCGGCGCGGCGCCGCCCGGCCCAGACCGGGGGCGGACCGCGTCGCCACCTGGAAGATCGGCCTGTTCGCCCTGTCGACGGCCGTGGCCTCGAGTGTTGTCCTCGCGCCTCCCGGGAGTGCATGGACGCTGCCGGTCTATGCGGTCGCCTTGGTCGGCGCGCTGGCGCTGGCCCCGTCCGCGCTGGCGGCCATTCTGGCCTGGGCCGGTGCGGCGGTGGCCCGGCAGGGCCTTCGCGCCGGGCGCCCGTCCTGGATCGTGGCCGGCCGCTGGTGCCGGCACCGGCCCGGAGTGCTGGCCCGCCTGGTCGCCCCCGTGGTCATCGGCGTGGTCACGCTGGTCAACATGCACTACTTCTTGGCGTCGGAGACCCTGACCTCCGCGCAGGCGCGCATGGCGAACGAGCGGCTCGGCGACAGCGCCCTGCAGGTCTCGGCGCATGAGCTCACCGGCGAGCGCATCGGCGAGGCCCGGGGAGCCCTCCCCGAACGGGCCCGGCTGATGGCCATCGACACCGCCGACGAGGACCGGGGGCCGACCGTACTGCGCGCACCCTGCCCCGTCCTGGGGTCACTGGAACTGGACTGCCCGGCCGGTCCCGCTCCAGTCGGGACGGGCAGCGGCGACGTCCGCGTCGCCGAACTCCTCAACTGGCAGGTCGGTGGGGAAGCCCAGGTCCAGTCGGCCCCGGTCGCGCGAGCGGAGGGAAGCGTGGAGAAGCTCGCGGTGCTGTCACCGATGGAGGACCCGGTGAACCGTGCAGAGGTCGACGCGGCACTTCGCCCGGTGCTCGGACCTACCATCCAGGTGGACCGGTTGGCCACGCTGGAGATGACCCCGGCCAACGCCCGCCTGTCGGAGTGGGGCGTGCTGCTGGGGAGCTACGGGATGGGGCTTCTCGCGGCCGCCGGGCTGATCAGCGCCGGCGGGCACATCGCCGAGGCGGTACGCGCGACGGCACCGTTGAGCGTGCTCACCGGCCGACGCAGGTGGCACTACGGTGTCGCTCTGGGGTTCCTCACTGCCCCGTTGTCCCTCGCGGCGGTCCTGGCCGCGCTGCTGAGCCTGCCGCTGGGAACGGTCGTCCAGCAGAACCGGCAGGTTCCCGTGGCTCCGCCCGACACCTTGGGGGCGATCACGCTGGGCGCCATCGCCCTTGCAGTGGCCGCCGGACTGGCCGCGGGCACGGCGTCCGCCCGAGCGGCCGCGTCGTGGCGCCCTGGCCGGACCTGAGCCTCCGGGGGCGGCTCGTCCCGCCGCCTGATCAGGACGTCGACTCTGCGCCGGGTGCGCTGTGCCGGTTGTGGCGCAAGAGTGCGATTCCCAGGCCCATCGTCCAGATCGTGGCGAGTGTGGTGAAAGGCAGGAGCAACAGGAACGATGCTCCGGGAAGCTGCAGGAACAGGGCCGATCCGCCGACGAACCAGCCGAGCGTCGCGGCGACGCCCGCCCAGGACAGCACGCGGGAATACCGGCCGCTGCGCAGTATCGCCAGCGCGTAGGCGGAAAGCGCCAAGCCCAGAAGGGCCTGGGAGAGGGTGGAGGTGCCTCCGACGACTCCTTCCACGACTCGGATGTCGGTCAGTGCGTCCGTCCCCCGTTCGCCGGAGATCCACTGCCGGGCGATCATCCCGCTGGTGAACCCGTCAAGGGCGTAGGTGACCGCGAAGACTGCGGCCGCCACGGCGAGTACGGGCTCGGCCATCCGGGCGGCCGTCCGGCCGACCGGATCCCGGAGGGTGCGGCCGATCGCGGGGAAGGCCACCGCCCAGCACAGCGTTCCGACCACGCTCACCAGGGCTGCGGCGAACCACGGGTGCCCGGCGATGTGGTGCAGAACCCCCGTCGGGTCGCCGCGCGGGATCTGTGCTCGCTGCTGTAGGAGGCTGCCGGTCACCGTCAGGACACCACCGGTCAGCGCAAGGACCCCGGCCGATACCGCCTGGAACCGCTGTGCCTGACTGTCGAGCATCCTTTCTGACATTGCCTCGTCAGATGCCTTCCGTTCGTATCGGGTGCGGCATGTACCAGAAAGGATCGTCTCGACGAGGGGTCGCGCGCATCCGGTGACTTCCCGGACCTCAGGGGCCGGGCAACCCGTAAATCCGCCTCAGGGGCGAACGTGCCGTGATGCGGCCGCCCCGCTCCTGAACGTCGATCACACCGATGACCAGCCAGGGAGTGTCCGGGGCCGGGTTCGCCGGGTGGCCGGTGTGGCTGTACCGGTGGGAGTACGAGCCCGATCAGTGGGCCGGCCTCCTGGCCGGATACGGCACCACCGACGTGGACGCGCGCATCCACCCAGCCCCTGAAGCCGAACTGCTGGGCACCTTCACCGCCACCGCGCGGCGTCCGCCATGCGGCCCCGGGGGGGAGAGGCCGACGAGGCGTGGTCGTGGGGGCGGGGCGGGATTGCGCCCCCACCGTCCCTTGCCTTGGGGCGGCGCTGCTTGGCGGGCCCCTGACCCCAAGGCGAGGTCCTGCGCTCTCCTCGATGTCAGGCCACGGTTCTAGCGTGACCACGATCTACCGCTGGAGTATGCGGCAGGGGTACTCTGACCGCGGGATTGAGTTGGAGGAGGCCCCACCGTCTTCGGTGGGGCCTCCTTCTTATGAGCCAGAGGGTCAGGTCTCACCGCGCTTGGTCGCTTCGATGAAGGCTCGCCACTCGGAAGAGCTGAAAAGCAAGGTCCCAATGGCGCGGTGTCTCGTGTCGCGCACGGCGCTCACTCCGACGCCGTCAGCGACTTCAACACAGTCGTTCGTCCTGGAGTACGACGACTTGCGGAACTGTCCAGGCGCTGTGCTTGGTATCGGATTCATCGTTTCTCTCTAAGTGAGCATGTCCTTCAGATATGCCAGGGAGCGCGGAGGGTTCATCGCCGCCACCTGTATGTGAAGGAGGAGTTTTCGGTACCGCTCGACCTCGGGAGACTCTTCCAGATAGAGGCCGTCCGTGTCCGTCTCGATGTAGACGAGGGCGTTCATGCCTTCGTCGAAGTCCAAGAGCACGAACGGACCACCGACCCCTGCGTGGAGTCCGGCGTCGATCCCCAGTACCTGGATCGTGACCGAGTTCGACGTGTCCTCCGCTACGTCGATCAGATGCTGGATCTGTTCCCGCATCATCTCGCCGTCACCGAGGCGGAGGAGGGCGGCTTCGTCGATGACCGCCCAGACCTCTGGGCGGTCCTGGCCGGTGAGGATGGCCTGCCGCTGCTGCCTGGCATCGATCACTCGCTGAATGTCATCTGCGTCGTAGAGCAGCGTGGCCTTGGTGACGGCCTCGATGTAGGACGGCGTCTGCAACAGGCCGGGGATGGTCGCAGGCTGGAAGGTGCTGATCCGTCGCGCGGCGGCCTCGAAGCCGGGGAAGCGTCCGGTGAAGACGTCTTCGTATCGCGTCCACCATCCCGATTCACGCGCAGCTCTGGCCAATCCGAGGATCGCCTCGCGTTCGCGCTCGTCCGTCACGTCGTAGAGGTCGAGCAATGCCCGGACGTCTGTGACGAGCGGTTTCTTGCGGCGTCCGGTCTCGATGTGGCCGAGGCGCGCACGGGACCACTCCAGCCGCTCGGCCGCCTCCTCCACCGTCATTCCCGCGGCCGTGCGCAGGCGTCGCAGTTCGTTCGACAGCTGGCGGCGCTTGATCGTGGGGCTGTCCGGCATCGCGCTCCCCTCCGTACGAGCCGGTCCAGCGTATCCGTGACCTTGGGAATTGGACATTTCACCCTCTACGATGCTGACGTTGCATATTGCCTTCTACGTAAACTCACTTGAAAACGTAGCGGCTACGTTGCATGCTAGGTCACAACTCAATCCCACGCCGGACCTCCCATCCGGCTCGACCCCCTGGGGGACCCGTGTCCTACCTGCGATTTCTTCGTGCCCTGGTGGCTCTGGTGCCGACTCCGCGACCGCGCGGCCGGCACTCGCGCAGCCGCTTCCGCCAGGCCGCTCCGACCGTGCCGTGCGCGGTGACCGCGCCGCCCCTGCGCCGCTCCGACGGCCTCGATGACCTGCGTGCCGAGCTCGCCCCGCTGGTGCGCGAGCTGCTCGCCGTCCGGGCGGAGGCCGCGCGATGACCCGCCGCACCACCACCGGGCCGCCGTGCCCCGCCTACCGCACGGCCGACGCCGACGACCTCATCGACGCCCTGCTGTCCGTCCTCGCGGTCCCCGTGCGCTCCGGGCACTGGCGCGACCGGCAAGCCCTTCTCGCCATCCGCGCCGATGCCGCGCGCGGCATCCTGCGGGCCGCTCCGCACATCTCCCTGGAGGCCGTGGTCGAAGGCCTCCGCCGCCTCCCGGAGGAGTTCCCCGACGACGGAACCGGGTGTGCGGCATGAGCATCAGCTACACCCCGCCCCGCCTGGGCGGCGACCGGTACGCCCGCTTCGTCGAACTGGCCCTGCGCTATGCGCCCTCCTGGGGCGTCGGCTACACCAGCGACGGCTCCGCTCTGCTGTTCACGGCCGAACACGCGGTCCACGGCTTCGGACTCGCCTGCCATGACCTGGAGGTCTTCGGCGTCCTCTTGGGGCGCGCCGACCGGTGCCTGAGCCTCGTGCCGCCTGGAGCGAAGGGCGGCGATGCGCGCGAATTCGAGAAGGCCGCACGCGAGCGCCACGACCTCGCGGCCCTGATGGAACAGCCCTCCGAGAGTCGCGCCGCAGAGGTGGCGGCCCTCAGGAACTCGGCCACGGAATAACCGACTGAACACCGAGCGGAAGTGCACCCGCCGCGCCCGATGCCCCGCCTCCGACGCCGGGCGGCGCGGCGGGCGGGCCACCGCTCCCGGTCGTGTCCGCTGGAGTGGTAGAGCTTTCGGCCGCGTCCTTGTGAACGGTGCGACCGCTGCGGCGTGACCGGCGGCCCCGCCCCGGGTGCGCGCCCCCTCCTCGCCGTTGATCTCGGGGGAGTCGGTGCGGGCGGCGGGCAGTGCTCCCGGGGGCGGCCGGGGCCCGCAGAGTTCCACCACGCCTGCGGACACGACCCCGCTCCCCGTCGACCCGCCGCCGGTCCATGCCTCCGGACCGGCGGCATCCCCGGCCGCCCCGGCACGGAGGGGGAGGGCGGCCACCCCGCCCGGCGAGGGACCGCGATCCCTCGCCGGGCGGGCTCAGGAGCCTAGGATGCGTGCGTGCCCCGTATTGAGCTGACCACCGTCATCCCCGCCCCCTTTGACAAGGTCTTCCGGGCCTGCGCAGATCCCCACCTGCACCCCCACATCATGCGGCGCCACTGCGAACGTGTTGTGAGCACCAGCGCCTGCGGGCTGCTCGACCAAGGCGACACCGTCACCTTCCAGGCCCGCCACTTCGGAATCACTTGGAGGGTGGGCAGTCGCATCACCCGTATGGACGCCCCGCACTTCTTCGTCGGCGAGCAGGTCCGGGGCCCATTCGCCCGCCTGTGCCATGAGCACGCCTTCCACCGGTTGCAGGACCGCTCGTGCCTGATGACCGACCGGGTGGACTTCGCCTCTCCCTTGGGGCCGTTGGGGCGCGTGGCCGACACGCTGGTGCTGAAGGAGTACATGAGGCTGCTCATAGCCGAGCGCAACGCGAACCTTCTGCGCCTGCTGGAGTGCGACGGCGGCTCGCCCCTGTCGGGCCCATAGCTCTGTCTGAGCAAGCCGCACCTGCGCGGACGGCTGGGAACCCGCCGCATTCCAAACAGCAGGGCGTACGGCGGAGTCAGCCCGGCGGCCGCTGGATCAGGCCGTGTTCATAGGCGTGGATCACCACGTGCACGCGGTCGCGCAGGCCCAGCTTGGTCAGGACCGCCCGCACATGGGTCTTCACCGTGTTCTGGCTCAGGAACAGCTCCTCGCCGATCTCGGTGTTGGAACGGCCGGCGGCGATCAGCATGAAGACGTCGACCTCGCGCGGGCTCAGGGCGCCCAGCGGTTCGGCACTGGTCCGGGGCTCGGCGCGGGGTGCCTCGCGGAGCAGGTCGATGACCGTGGCCGCCACCCCCGGGGCCAAGGCGGACGTCCCGGCCGCGACGTCGTGGACGGCCTTCCGTAGCGCGTTCGGCCGCGTGTCCTTCGTCAGGTAGCCGCTCGCTCCGGCCCGCACCGCGGCGGCCACCAGCTCGTCGGCATCGAAGGTCGTCAGGATCAGCACCCGCGTCGTCGGCGACAGGCGCGTGACCTCCTTCGTCGCGCCGACGCCGTCGAGCCCCGGCATGCGGATGTCCATCAGCACCACGTCGACGCCCTGCGAGCGCACCGCCTCGATCGCGGCCCGCCCGTCGCCCACGTCCCCGACGACCTCGATGCCCGGATCGGCCGACAGCACCGTGCGCAGGGCGCGGCGCAGCGGCACCTGGTCGTCCACCAGGAGTACCCGTACCGGTCTCACCGCTGCTCCTTGGTCGGTAGCCGTGCCGTCAGGACCCACCCGCCGTCCTCCTGCTCCGCGGAGAACGTTCCGCCTGCGGCCTCGACCCTTTCCCGGGACCCCGCCAGCCCGGTCCCGGCAGGGCCGTTGTCCAGCGCGCCCCGGCCGCCGTCGTCGCGGACCCGGAGCAGGACCTCCCCCTCCCGCCACTGGAGAAGGACCTCCACGGAGACCGGGGGCCGCAGGTGGCGGAACGCGTTGGTGATCCCCTCCTGCGCCACGCGCACGAGCGCCGCCTCGGCGTCGATCGCCATCGTCCCGCGCGTCCCCTCCTCCTCGAAGGCCACCCGGTGCACCGGCGTGGACGCCGACCGCACCAGATCCGGCAGGGCGGCCAGGGCCGGCGGCGCCTCCGTACGGTCCGGGCGCCCCGCGTCCAGCACGGCCAGCATGGCGCGCAGCGCCCCGAGTGCGTCGCGGCCCGACTCGGCCACGTCCTCCAGCTCCTCGCGCGTGCCGTCGTCGCCGGTCGTCACCGCCGCCGCGTCCACGCGCGCCACCATCACCGTGATCGAGTGCGCGATGACGTCGTGCAGGTCGCGGCGGATCCGCGCGCGTTCGGCCGACCGCGCCGCCTCCAGCCGCTCCCGCTCCGCCCGGGCGGCCCGCTGCCGGCGCCGGGCCGCCGCGACCGCGCCGCCCCACACCCCGGCGACCGCGCACAGTTCGATCGCGCCCTGGGCCGCCGCCGTCCACGCCGCCGCGCCCTCCGGGAGCCGCGCCCAGGCGGTCAGCCCGCTGATGACGACCCCGGCGACGCCCACCAGCAGCGCGGCCAGGCGCAGCCGGAACCCCGCGACGGACGCGATGCGCCACAGCACCACCAGGAAGCAGCCCGCCGACGGCAGAGCGCTGGGCGCCCACCCGGGCATCGGTGTCAGCACGAGCCCCAGCATGGCCGCCGAGGCCGCCGCGAACCCCGCGACGGGGCGGCGCCGGGCCGTGGCGACCGCCGCGTGCAGCGCCACCGCGGCCAGGACCACCGCCGCGACCTGCCACAGCCGGGCGCCCGCGAGGACCATGAGGACCACGGCCGCCACCGACAGCGGCGCCAGGACGCAGTGGGCGGCCAGGGCGAGCCGGGGCCACCGGTCGCCGCCGCGGTCGCCGTGTGTCGCAAAGCCGTCCATGACCACCCTGTGCCGCACCGTTCCGCCGGGCCGCGCGCGAGACGGGCGGCCGGATCACGCCGGGGCCAATGCAACCACGACCGCCGCGCTCCCCGCGCCGGTGAGCCGGGGCGGCGGCGCGATTTCACCCCGCGGGGTGAGGTGGGCCGACGGGCTCCGGAACTAGCTTTGCCGCCGTGAACATCCGACGCATGCTCCCTGCATTCCCCACCCGGTCCTCCGCGGCCGCCCGACTCGTCCTCACGCTCGCCGTGCTGGTCGCGACCGCGGTGCCCGGTGCGCCGCCGGCCCGCGCGGACACGGGCGCCGAGGGGCTGGTCGACGCCTACCGGTCGGCCTACGACACCCCCGGCATGGCCGTGGCGGTGATCGACGGCTCCACGGACGGGACCACCCTCCGCGGCCGCGACGGCGACGGCGAGGCCGTCACCGAGGACACCCGCTTCCGGGTCGCGTCGATGAGCAAGCCGATCACCGCGGCGGCGGTCATGCTGCTGGTTGAGCGGGGGGACTTCGCCCTGGACGACCCGGTCGTCGGCGTCCTGCCCGAGTTCACCATGGCCGACCCGCGCTTCCGCGAGATCACGGTCCGACAGCTCCTCAGCCACACCTCGGGGCTGTCGATCACCACCAACAACGAGTACGCGTTCCCGCCCCCGCGCAGCGCCGCCGAGGTCGTCGCCGAGCTGTCCGACAAGGAGCTGGCCGCCGACCCGGGGGAGCGGTGGGAGTACCACAACACCAACTACTCGGTCGCGGCGCGGATCGTCGAGGAGGTCTCGGGCGAGCCGTTCAACGCCTTCCTCGCCTCGGAGCTGTTCGCCCCGCTGGGGATGGACGACACCACCGCCACCCTGGGCTGCTCGGACCCGGCGGAGGGGCTGGCCTCCGGGTACGAGGTCGTGCTCGGCGCCGCCGTCGCCGTCCCGGAGATGCCCGGCCGCTGCGTGGGCAACGGCGGCGTCGTCTCGACCCTGGACGACATGGTGCGGTGGGTGCGCTTCAACCAGGGCGCGCTCGACACCGGCCTGCTGAGCGAGGCCTCCCTGGAGGAGATGCACACCGCCCAGCCGGGGGCCGAGGAGTACGGCCTGGGCTGGGAGGTCCGCCCCGACCCGGCGGGCGGGGACGCGCCGCTGGTCGCCCACGGGGGCACCCTGGCGACCTGGACCGGTGACATGGCGTTCTCGCCCGGCACCGGCACCGCCGTGGTCGTCCTGACCAACGGTGTGGGGGCACCGAGTCTGCTGACGAACAACCTCCTGGCGGAGCGGGCCGGTGCTGAGACGACCCCCATGAGCAACCCGCTGACCATCGTCAACGCGGTCCTGCTGGGGCTCACCCTGGCGGCGGGCGCGCTCCTGAGCACGGCGGTGGTCCGCGCGCGGCGCTGGGCGCTCCGCCGCCGCGGGGCCCGCCGCCCGAGGGCCGTGCTCCGACTCATCCCGCTGGGACTCGTGACCGCCCTCGGCCTCTTCCTCCCGACACTGATCGGGGCACAGGGCGGGTCGTTCAGCTTCCAGTACTGGATCGTGGTCGTCTGGCTGATGCCGCTGCTGGTGCTGTTCTCCGCGGTGTGCCTCGTCCTGGGCGCCGCCGCACTCACCCGCCGCATCTGGTGCTACCGGCGGCTGCGCTGAAGAGGGCGGTGATCCGGCCGGCGGGAGGATGACGTGGGGCGGGCCCCGGCGCGGAAGCCGACGGCGGCGGGCCCGCCGCTGACGGGCATCGGGAACCATGGGGAACCTCGTCGGCCACCTGCTGGAGGATCGGGTCTCGTGGTTCGCTTCAGGGAAGACCGGTGGGACCTCGGACTCCGCGGGCTGCGGGTCGGGGGCGTCGAAGAGCGGGGCGACGACGGCCGTGTCGTCGTCGCCGTTCCGCCTTTCGTGCTGGAGCCGGCAGAGGAGTGCCTGTTCTCCAAGGGGACGCCGCGCGCCCCCGGGGCCGCGCCGCTTGCCTCGGGTGACGCCCTGGACGTCCTCCAGACGCTCGTCGGCACCGAGGTGCTGGTCTCCATCGCCTTCCCGTCCGGGCACCTGCGCCTGGTGTTCGGCGACGGGCGCCACATCGCGGCCCCGGGGCGCCACGACCCGGTCAGTGGGCCCGCCGACTGGTCCCTCGGCTTCCTCGGCTCTCCGGCCGGCGTCCTCATCCGCTCCGTCCGCGGGCAGGTCGAGGTGTCCACCGGGCCGGCCGACGCGGGTTAGGGCTCCAGCCAGCCGTTGGGCTCGCAGCCGTTCAGGCGGAGGGTCTGCTGCATCATCACCGGGGCCCGTTCGCCCGTCCCGGGGCAGCCGACGTGGCCGTGGCCCAGGGCGTGGCCGACCTCGTGGTTGATCACGTAGACCCGGTAGGTCTCCAGGTCGCCGTCGAAGTGCTCGACCGCGGACACCCAGCGGTTCTGGTTGATGATCGCGCGGCCGCCGGCCTTGCAGGAGGTGTATCCGTTGGTCTGCAGCGGTGCGCACATGGCGTCGACCGTGTCCGGGGAGGCCAGGGCGACGCGGAAGTCGACCGCTCCGTCCTCCACGCGCTCGAAGGAGTGGCCCTGGGAGCGCCAGCCCCGCTCGTCGGCGAGGATCGCGTCCACGGCGGCGGCGAAGTCCTCCCCCTCCCCGGGCAGCCCCTCCTCCACCTCCACGGTGTAGCGGACCACCGGGCCGTCGCCGACGCGCTCGGTGTCGCCGCCGACCACGGACAGGTCGCCGTCGGCGGAGACGACCTCGTCCTCCACCGAGCGCATGATCGGGGAGGCGTCCTCCCCGGGCCCGCCGTCGTCCCCGTCACCGTCCTCGCCGCCGTCCCCGTCGTCACCGGCCGAGGCCTCCGGCGAGGGCGACCCCGAGGGGGCGCCGGCCGCCGGGGAGGCCGTGGACGACGCGGCCGGAACCGCGGCCCCGTCCGCGCCCGGGTCGGGGACCCAGGGCAGGCGGTCGGCCACGAGAATGGCGCAGCCGAGGACGATCACGGCCAGCCCGACCAGTACCTCAAGCGGGTAGCGGCGGCGCCGGCGGCCGCCGGACTGCGGAGCTCGCTCGGGCACGCGCGGACCTTCCTGGAATGGGGTGGGAGCGAGCTTCCAGCATCCCAGAAATCCGCGGACGCGCGAACGCGCCCGCTCCCCGCCTGGTCATCCGCAGTCCGGGAATTGGCGGAAGATTACGCGCCCCCGCCGCCCACGTGCTGGACGACCTCGAACCCCCACAGCTCGCTGCCGGTGGCGGCGGGCCCGCCGTGGCCGTGTCCATGCCCGTGGCCATGGCCGTGACCCTGCCCCTGCTCCGCCGCGGCGTCCTTGGCGGCCTCGGCATGGCCGCTCTTGAAGGCGCTGCTCTCCAGCCACTGCTGGAACGACTCCTCGTCCTTCCACCGCGTGTACACCAGGTACCGGTCGGTGCCCTCCACAGGGCGCAGCAGCATGAACTCCTCGAAACCGGGCTGGCCCTCGACCAGCCCCGCGCGCTTGGAGAAGCGCTCCTCCAGCGTCGCGCCCCCGCCCTCGGGGACGGTGAGCACGTTGAACTTGACCACGCTCATGGCGGTGTCCTTCCTCGACGGCGACATCGGCAACCTCGACCGCAACGGGTCCGGGACAAGTCTCCACCACCTCCGGCGCCTGACCGCGGCAACACCCACTCTTTACGAAGCGCGGGGGCGCGCCTGGGGGCCATGCGGGGCGGTGCCGGGGAGGATGCGGGCAATGGCGCCCGGCCACGACCGCACCCACCTGGAGGAGCCGTATGCGGGACATCGCCCGGACCGTCGAGGGCCTGGCCGAAGGGTTGCGCTCGGACCTGGTGGACCTGGCCCGCATCCCTTCGATCGCGTTCCCCGGCCACCCCGAGGCGCCCGTGCTGCGCGCCCGCGACCGTGTGGCCGAACTGCTGCGCTCGGCGGGGATGGAGTCCGTCGGCTCCTTGGAGCTGCCCGGCTCCTACCCGGTGGTGACCGGCTCCCTGCCGGCGCCCGAGGGCGCTCCGACGGTGCTGCTGTACGCCCACTACGACGTCCAGCCGCCCGGGGACGAGTCCGCGTGGGAAAGCCCGCCGTTCGAGCCGACCGAGTTCGACGCCGGACCGCTGGGTCCGGCCGTCCGCGCGCGCGGGATCGCCGACGACAAGTCCAACATCCTGGTGCACATCGGCGCCCTCAGAGTGTTCGGCGGGCGCCCGCCCGTGGGGGTGAAGGTCGTCATCGAGGGCCAGGAGGAGTACGGCGGCCCGCTGGACGAGTACCCGCCCAGCGACCCGGAGCTGTTCGGGTCCGACGCCATGGTCATCGCCGACATGGGCAACGTGCGCCCCGGCGTTCCCACCTTCACCGTCGCGTTGCGCGGCGACGCCGAGGTCGTCGTGGAGGTGCGCACCCTGGACGGCCCCCGGCACAGCGGGGAGTTCGGCGGTGCCGCGCCCGACGCCCTCATCGCGCTGCTGCACGCGCTGTCCACACTGCACGACGCCGACGGGAACGTGGCCGTCCCCGGGCTGCTGAGCGAGGAGTGGGACGGCGCCACCCTGGACGAGGAGGAGTTCCGCCGCATGGCCGGGGTGCGGTCCGAGGCGCCGCTGATCGGGACCGGCAGCCTGGGGCGGCGCCTGTGGACGGGTCCCGCCATCACCGTGATGGGGCTGGACGCCCCGGCCGTCGACACGGCCGCGGCGGCGGTCGTCCCCTACGCGCGCGCCAAGATCAACCTCCGCGTGCACCCGGGACAGGACGCCGCCGAGGCGCAGCGCGCGCTGGTGCGCCACCTAGAGGGACTGAGGCCGTTCGGGATCCCGCTCCAGGTGACCGCCGGGGACGCCGGGTCGGGGTTCGCCGCGCAGACAGGCGGCCCCGCCTATAGCGCGGCCACCGATGCGATGCGCGTGGCCTGGGGCGCCGAACCGGTGCACATGGCCAGCGGCGGGGCCATCCCGCTGGTGTCGGGGCTGGCCAAGGCGGTCCCAGGGGCGGAGATCCTGCTGTTCGGGGCGCAGGACTCCGAGTCCAACCTCCACGCCCCCAATGAGCGGGTCCTGCTGGAGGAGCTCAAGCGCGCGGTGGTGGCCGAGGCGGTGTTCTTCCAGGAGTACGCCCGCCGCCACCGCGAGCGGGAGGACGCACGGTGAGCGGCCCGCAGACCCGCCCGGCCCCCGACCCGGAACCCCGTTCGGAGGCCCGAACCTGGCACTTCCCCAGCGCGCTCACCGTGCTGGCGGCCGTCACCGTCGCCGTGTGGCTCGCGGCCTTCCTCATCCCGCCGGGGGAGTACCGCAGGGACGGCGACGGCGCCCCGATCGCGGGGACCTACGAGCGCGTCGACGGCGGCCGCACCGTCGGCGAGCGGCTCATGGACCTGTTCCTCGCCCCGGTCAACGGGCTCTACGGCATCCGCGACCCCGACACCGGCACGGTCGCCCCGGACAACGCCGGCGAGCTGTTCGGCAGCGCCGCGGTGTTCCTGTTCGTGCTGGCCATCGGCGCGTTCGTGACCACGGTGTTCGCCACCGGGGCGCTGGACCGGGCGATCGCCCGCCTGGCGCACCGGCTCCGCGGCCGCGGCCTGCTGCTGGTGGCGGCGGTGATGGCGGTCTTCTCCGTGCTGGGCTCCATCGAGGGCTTCGCCGAGGAGACCCTGGGGTTCTACGGGCTGATCGTGCCCATGGTCCTGGCGCTGGGGTACGACCGGATGACGGCGGCCGGCGCGGTGATCCTGGGCGCCGGGGTGGGGGTGCTGACCTCCACCGTCAACCCCTTCGCCACCGGGGTGGCCTCCTCGGCGGCGGGGGTGTCGCTGGGGGACGGGCTGCCGCTGCGGCTGCTGATGTGGGCCGTGCTGACCGCCGTGACCATCGGCTACGTGCTGCGCTACGCCGCGCGGGTCAAGGCGCGGCCCGAGCGCTCCCTGGTCGGGTTCCTGCCCGGGGACGCCGAGGCGGCCGAGCGTGCGGGGCGCCAGGCCGAGCCCGAGCCGCTGACCCGTACGCAGGCCGTGGTCGTGGCGTTCATGGCGCTGGTGTTCGCGTTCATGGTGTTCGCCGTGGTGCCCTGGGCGGGCGTGCTCACCGGGGAGGCGGACGCCGCGCCCTACGCCTGGCAGCTCGACTGGTCCTTCGGGCAGCTCTCGGCGCTGTTCCTGGTCGCCGCGATCGCGGTGGGGCTGATGGACCGGATGGGGGAGAAGCGGCTCACCGACACCCTGGTGCAGGGCGCGGCCGACTTCATCGGTCCGGCGCTGGTGATCGTGGCCGCCCGCGGCGTCACCGCCATCATGAACAACGCCCGCATCACCGACACCGTGCTGCACTCCATGGAGGCGGCAGTGTCCGGCACCTCGTCGGGGTTCTTCGCGGTGCTGGTGTTCCTGGTCAACCTGCCGCTGGCGTTCCTGATCCCCTCCACCTCGGGCCACTCCACGCTGGCGATGCCGGTCCTGGCCCCGCTCGCGCACTTCGCCGGGGTCCCGGCCGACATCGTGGTCACCGCCTGGCAGGCCGCCTCGGGGTGGATGAACCTGTGGGTGCCCACCACGGCCGTGGTGATGGGCGGACTGGTCCTGGCGAAGGTGGGCTACGGCGCCTACCTGCGCTTCGTGGCGCCGCTGCTGGCGGTGCTGCTCGTGCTGGTCTGCGTGTTCGTGGGAACGGCCGCCGCCCTGGCCTGAACGGCCGGAAGGGGACGGGGCGGTTCCGCGCGCGCAGGGGCCCGAACCCGCGTTGATCTCGGGAAAGACGGCCTGAAGAGTGCCGTCATAAGGCCGACTTCCCCGAGATCAACGCGGGGAGGGGGCTAGAGCCGCGCGTGGCGGGCGCGCAGGTCCTCCAGGCCGGCGGAGGTCAGGCTGCCGTGGAAGCGCGCGCGCGAGTAGCCGCCGTCGGGGAAGACGTCGATGCGCGCGTGCGTGGCCGCGGGCGCCCCCGTCAGCAGGAACCGGTGCGGGGAGTCGGGCTGCAGGCGGGTGCGCGGCAGCACCGTGGTCCACACCGCGGGGTCGGACAGGTCGCCCTTGTCGGCGTCGGCGAAGGAGACCTCCACCCAGCCGGCGGCGTTGCCCTTCAGGTAGGCGGTGTCGATCTCGATCGCGCGGACGTCGGCCTGGCCGGCCAGGCGGTAGAGCACCCAGTCGTTGCTCTCCCGGACGCGGCGGCGGCGGTTCTCCCAGCCGTCGTCCATCTTGCGCGAGCGGCCGGGCAGGATGGTGTTCTCCGGCGGGGAGTAGAAGCGGTCCGAGGCGTCCTCGACGGCGCCGCCGTTCTCCAGCGCCGCCAGGTCGAAGGTGCCCAGCGCCGCCAGCCACTCGGGGTCGGCGGCGACCTCGCCGTGCACCCGCAGGCGGGCGATGCCGCCGTCGGGGTACTGCTTGAGGCGCAGGTGGGTCCAGCGGCGCCCGTCGTCCACCGCGAAGCCGTTGGCGGCGTGGCCGCGCAGCTGGGAGCGGGGCACGATCTCGGTCCACTCGGCCTGGAGCAGCTCCTCGGGCGAGGGGGTGCCGGGCACGCAGGCGGCCTCCACCGAGGCCTGCTGCGGGTAGTTGCCGCGGAAGTGGGCGGTGTCCACGACCACGCCGCGCACGACGCCGGGCAGGCCCAGGCGGATCAGCGCCCAGTCGTGCGCGCCGTCCTCGGGGAAGGGGGCCTCGGCGGTGTTGCGCCGGCGGCGGGTCTCCCAGCCGTCCATGACCTTGCCCTTGTGGCCGAACGCCTCGGGGTCGAAGACCGCCGGCTCGGGCTTGAGCAGGTTCTCGCGCTGGGCGAAGAACTCGTCGTTGGCGGCGACGACCGAACCGCCCAGGCGGCGGTCGGCCAGGTCGACCAGGGAGGTGAAGGCGTGCTCGGTGGCCCGGTAGTCGGCGTAGGGGTCGCCGCCGGAGTAGGGCCGGGCGTCGAAGGCGTGCGGATCGGCGGGGGTCTCGGCCACGGTGCTCCTCACGAGGTCCGGAAGGACCTCTGTCGGGGATGTGAAGTTCATGCCACTAAAGGCGATTCCGTCCCCTAGTGTGCGCGCGGCCGACCTTTCGTGTCCATCGACGATTACTGTGCAGACTGTTCAGGATCACTGAACAATGCGCCCGGGGCGGGCGGGCCGTCGGCGTGCTCGGCGGCCGCGCGCTGCAGCGCCCGCAGCACCCGGGCCAGCCGCGGCCGCCCGCCCGCCCCCGAGCGGACCGCCGCCACCACGTGCCGCAGCGGCCGGTCGGCGCGCAGCTCGCGCACGGCCACCCCGGGCCGGGCGCCCGGCGCCGCCAGCCGCGGCACCAGCGCCACCCCCATCCCGGCCTCCACCATCGCCAGCACCGCGTTCCAGTCCGCGGCCGCGTGCGCCTGGTCGGGGGTGAACCCGGCGGCCGCGCAGGCGTGCTCGGTGATCTGCCGCCAGGGTCCGGAGTCGCCGAAGATCCACGGCTCCTCGGCCAGGTCGGCCAGGCGCAGCCCCGGGGCGCCGGACAGCCGGTGCTGGGCCGGCAGCGCCGCCCGCAGCGGGTCGGCCATCAGCACCGTGCGCTCGAACGTGGCGTCCCGCGGCGAAGGGGCGTCGGCCGCCAGCGACAGCGCCAGGTCCACCTCGCCGGCGGCCAGCAGCTCGTACACCTCGGCGGCCTCGGCCTCGCGCACCCGCACCGCCAGGTCGGGCCAGCGCCGCCGCAGGTCGGCCGCCGCGGGCACGACCAGCGCCGGGATGGCGGTGGCGAAGGCGCCCACCGCCACCCGCCCGGCCTCGCCCCGGGCGAACGACTCCAGCTCGGCCTCGGCCCGCTCCAGCTGGGCGAAGACGGCGTCGCCGTGGCGCAGCAGCACGTGCGCGGCATCCGTCAGGCGCACCCGCCGCCCGTGCGCCTCCAGCAGCGGCACCCCGGCCTCCCGGGACAGCCCGGCCAGCTGCTGGGAGACCGCCGAGGGCGTCATGTTCAGCGCCTCGGCGGTGGCCCGGACGGTGCGGTGCTCGCCGAGCGCGCGCAGCACCCGGAGCTTGCGCAGATCCCAGTCGGTCATACCGCAAAGGGTAAGCAGTACTGAACGGTCGTGCGCGCACCGTTCACGCCCGCGTCGCGCGGCGCGGGCCGTGCGCCCTCAGGCCTCGGTACCCTCGGACGGGTCGTGGTCTCCCCAATGAAGGCTAGGTAGGGCAGCCGTGCGCATCGCGAGATTCTCTTCCGGAGACGACGTCGGTTTCGGCCTGGTCGACACCGACGCCGATAGCGGGCAGGACTTCGTGTCCCGGATGAGCGGGCACCCCCTGCTCGGCAACATCCAGCTCACCGGCGAGCGCGCCAAGCTGGAGGACGTGCGCCTGCTGTCCCCGGTCCTGCCCAGCAAGGTGGTGTGCATCGGCAAGAACTACGCCGAGCACGTCGAGGAGATGAAGGACGTCACCGGGGAGCCCACCGACGAGCCGGTGGTCTTCCTCAAGCCCTCCACGGCGGTGACCGGTCCCAACGACCCGGTGTTCTACCCCAAGGCGTCCTCGCAGGTGGACTACGAGGGCGAGCTGGCCGTGGTCATCGGCCGCATGGGGCGTGAGGTGCCGGCCGAGCGCGTCAAGGAGATGGTCTTCGGGTTCACCGTCGCCAACGACGTGACCGCCCGCGACCTCCAGCGCACCGACAAGCAGTGGACCCGGGCCAAGGGGTTCGACTCCTTCTGCCCGATCGGGCCGTGGATCGAGACCGGGCTGACCCTGGAGGACGCCGCGGACCTGCGCGTCACCACCACCGTGGACGGCGAGGTCCGCCAGGACGCCCGCACCTCGGCGCTCATCCACCCCATCCCCGAGCTGATCTCCTACATCAGCACCTTCATGACGCTGCTGCCGGGGGACGTCGTGCTCACCGGCACCCCGGCCGGGGTCGGCCCGGTCGAGCCGGGGCAGCGGGTCAGCGTGGCGGTGGAGAAGGTCGGGGAGCTGAACAACCCGATCGTCACCCGGGACTGACCGCGTCCGGGGCCTGTTCGGCCTCCCGCGGCACCGCCGCGGGAGGCCCGCCCTTGGGGAAGCCGAACAGGTAGGTGAGCACGAACCCGGCGACGTAGCCGACCAGCAGCCCGCCGCCGTAGACCGCCACCGCCGGCCCGATCCCGGCGCTGCCCTGCACCAGCGGGAACAGCGCCCAGCCCGAGGGGCCGATCGCGGTGGAACCGGTGGTCGCCCACAGCTGGCCCATCAGGCCCACGAACGCGCCGCCGACGGCGCCGCCCGCGCAGGCGGTGACGAAGGGGCGGCCCAGCGGCAGCGTCACCCCGTAGATCAGCGGCTCGCCCACGCCCAGCAGGCCCGCCGGCAGGGCCGAGCGCACCGTGGAGCGGATGCCCTCGTCGTGGCGCATCCGGCGGTAGACCGCCAGCGCCGCGCCCACCTGCCCGGCCCCGGCCATGGACAGGACGGGCAGCAGGGTGGTGTAGCCCTCCAGGTCGATCAGCGTGGTGTGGATCGGGATGAGCGCCTGGTGCAGCCCGAGCATCACCAGCGGCAGGAACAGCCCGCCCAGCACCAGCCCGGCGGCGGCGCCCGCCTGCCCGAGCAGCCAGTTCGCCCCGGCGCCGATCGCCTCGGACAGCGCCCCGGCCGCCAGCATCAGCCCGAAGACGGTGGCCAGGCCCGCCACCAGCACCGCGATGGTGGGGGTCAGCAGCACGTCCAGGGTGCCGGGCATGTGGCGGCGCACCCGGCGCTCGACCACCGCGCACAGCACCGCCGCCCCCAGGGCGCCCAGCACCCCGCCCTGGCCCGGCGACAGGGCGGTGCCGAAGGCCTGCACGTCGGCGACCCCGGCGAAGGGGATGATGGCGGCGACCGCGCCGCCGAGGACGGGCGTGCCGCCGAACTCCTTGGCGGCGTTGATCCCCACGAACACGGTGATCAGGGACATGAACCCGGAGCTGATCGCGGTGAGCGCGGGGACGGCGCCCTCCAGCCAGCCGAGGTTGCGCAGCAGGCCGGTGACCCCGGCGATGATGCCGCAGGCGATCAGGGCCGGGATGAGCGGCACGAAGATGTTCGCGATGCGGCGCAGGAAGAGCTTGAAGGGGGTGGCGTTGCGGCGCTTGTTCGCCGCCCGGATGGCGGCCCCGCGCTCGGCCAGCACCTCGGCGGTGTCCCCGTCCCCAGGCGCGTCGGCGGGCGCGGCGGGGGCGTCGGCGCGCTCGCGCTCCACCAGCCGCTCGAACGCCTCGGCGACCTCGGTCACCGCCTTGGGGCCCAGCACGATCTGGTAGGTGTCGTCCTCCACGACGCCCATGACGGCGGGCAGGTCCCTGATCGCCTGGTCCCGCACCAGCGAGCGGTCGGCCAGGCCGAGCCGCAGGCGGCTGATGCAGTTCGCGATCGAGGTGACGTTGGCCTGCCCGCCGACGAGGGGGAGCAGGGCACGGGCGGTGGCCTCGGGTCCCGAGGCGGCGTCCCGGTCGGACACGGGGGACTCCTTTCGGCGGGGGAGGGGCGCGCGGAGCGGGCGCTAGGCGGTGAGCGCGGCGGCGATGGCCTCGCGCAGCCGGCCGCCGCTGTCGCCGAGCAGGCGGGCGGCGGTGGCGGCGTCGACGTCGGCGGCCAGCACGAGGATGGCCTCCTTGACCGAGCCGTCGCAGGCGGTCAGGGCGGCCTCGGCGTCGTCGGGGGAGGCGCCGGTGGCGGCCTCGACGATGCCCAGCGACCGGGCGCGCAGCTTCTCGTTGGTGGCGCGCAGGTCCACCATCAGGTTCCCGTAGGTCTTGCCCAGGCGGATCATCGTGACGGTGGAGACCATGTTGAGCACGAGCTTCTGGGCGGTGCCCGCCTTCAGACGGGTGGAGCCGGCGATGAGCTCGGGGCCGACGACCACCTCCACCGGGTGCTCGGCGGCGGCGCCCAGGGGGGAGCCGGGGTTGCAGGAGACGCCGAGCGTCAGCGCGCCGGCCCGCCGTGCGGAGCGCACCGCCTCCACGGCGTAGGGGGTGCGGCCGGAGGCCGAGACCCCGACGACCGTGTCGAGCGGGCCGATGCCGAGCGCGGTGACGTCGGCGGCGGCCGCGCCGGGGTCGTCCTCGGCCCCCTCCACGGCGTCGCTCACGGCGCGCGGGCCGCCGGCGATGAGGCCGACGACCTGGCCGGGGGAGGTGCCGAAGGTGGGCGGGCACTCGGAGGCGTCGAGCACCCCGAGCCGCCCGGCGGTCCCCGCCCCGGCGTAGACGAGCCGCCCGCCGCGCCGCATGCGCTCGGCGACGGCGTCCACGGCCGCGGCGATGGCGGGCACGGCCTCGGCGACGGCGGCGGGCACCGTGGCGTCCTCGGCGTTCATGGTGCGCAGGATGTCGGCGGTGGACCTGCGGTCGATGTCGGCCAGGTCGTCCCTGCGCGCCTCGGTCGCCAGCCGGGCGAGCTCGTCCCGCAGCCCCCGCCCGTCGATCCCGTCCCGCCCGGTATCGGTCCCGGTGCCGGCCATGCGCCCGCCTCTCCTCGTGAAGGTTTCCTTCCTCGGCTTCTTGTTCCTAGAAGGTAATTTTCCCTCCCACGCCACAGAAACGCACCGGCGGGGTGATTCACGTCACATTGCCGGAATTATCCCGCTCTGTGCCCGCCTGAACACCCCGCGCCCGACCAGCGCGTTCGGGGGCCGGAGTGCTTCCGGTGGCGAGTGTGACCCACGCCATTCAGGAGGTTTGTGGTGGTATGTCCTCTCTTAGAGCTTGTTCAGGCATTTAAAGACCGGCTAAGTTCCCTGCGCTCCCGCGCATCCCCCACCCCCGGAGACCGACGTGACCCCCGGCGCCCGTGCCTCCCGACCCCTGCCTGCCGCTGCCCGTCGACTCGCCGTCCATACGGCGGTCCTCGCGACCGTCTTGGCGGTCCTCGCCCCTCTCGCCTTGGTCCCGGATGCCGAGACGGTGTGGATGCCGCGCCTGAGCCCCGTGGCCGACGCCGATGTCGCGACTCCTGAGCAGCGGATGGGAAGTGCGGACGGTCGGCCCCACGAGGTGGGCGCCGACGAGGCGATCGCCGAAGGCGACGGCGGCGGTGCGGTCGAACCGCCTGAAGACGCATTGCCGCGGGAGTTGCCGGACGTCCCCGAGGAGGCCTCGGTCGAGCCTCCGCAGGCCGAGACCCGGACCATGGAGGAACCGGAGAAGCCGGAGGTCGAGGGCTTCGATCCGGACACCAGCGAGGAGATCCCGGAGGAGCGGGACGAGTTCTCCCGCACCTACCGGAACGCCGACGGCACTCTCGCCACGGACTTCTCCCTGGAGCCGCTCCACTTCGCGAACGAGGAGGGCGATTGGGAGGAGATCGATCCCTCCCTCGTCCCTGAGCGCACCGGCGTGTGGAGCAACAAGGCCGATGCGAACGACGTCGACTTCTCCGAGACGGCCGACGGCGCGCCGCTCGCCAGGATGGAGACCGAGGACGGGCGGTCCATCGCCTTCTCTGCCGAGGGGACGGAGGACGCCCGCGGTGAAGTGAGCGGGGACGACCCCGACACCATCGTCTACGACGGCGCGCTCGACGGTGCCGGGATCGAGCTCACCGCGCTGCGGGGCGGAGCGGTCAAGGAGACCATCGTCCTCGACGAGGCGCCGGAGAGCCCCGAAGGGGCCGTGTGGCGGTTCCCGCTGGAACTCGACGGTCTGGAGCCGCGAAAAGCAGATGACGGCGGTATCGACCTCGTCGATCCCGAGTCCGGTGACTCTGAGGGCCACATCCCCGCCGGCTACATGAGCGATTCCGACATCGACCCCCGGTCGGGCGATGGCGCCCAGTCGGACGAGGTGCATTTCGAGCTCGTCGAGGAGGGCGGCTCCTGGACCCTTGAGGTGACGGCGGACTTCGACTGGCTCTCCAGCGGGGACCGCACCTACCCGGTGCGGGTGGACCCGACGGCGGCGTGGAACTACAACGCCTCCCAGGACACCTACGTCCAGAGCGGCTACCGCTCGTCGCGTTACAAGGACAAGGACCTCAAGGCCGGCACGTACAACGGGGGGTCGACCAAGGCCGCCTCGTACCTGCGCTTCTCGTCGATGGTGGAGGAGCTCGAGCACCACAAGATCTACAACGCCGAGCTCTACTTGTTCAACCACTGGTCCTACTCCTGCACCCCTAAGCCGGTCACCGTCCACGAGGTCACCGGTTCGTGGAACCAGAAGAAGATCGCGGGGTACCCGGGGCCGAAGTACGACTCGACCCCGCTCGGCCGAGAGAGTTTCGCCAACGGATGGATGCCCGCGGGCGCCTCCTCCAGCTCCTGTCCCGCCGCCTATGAGGGCATCGACCTCGGAGACCGCGGCCGAGACCTCGTCCAGGCCTGGGTGGACGGCGACAAGTCGAACAAAGGCCTGACCGTCAGGGCCTCGACGTCCGACAGCTACGGCTGGAAGAAGTTCGGCAGCCGCGAATCGTGGGGCGCGCCGTACATGACCGTCGTCTACAGCCCCTACCGCGCCGACTACGGCTTCGCCCAGGACCCTCCGGAGGCCGACCCCGCGCCCACCGCGAATCGCGCCACCTACGTCGACGTCGAGGTCACCAACCGGGGCAAGGAGACCTGGACGCCTTCCAACGGCTACGAGCTGAGCTATGGGCTCTATGGACCGGACGGGGAGCGCGTCTACCACGAGGCCCCGACGACCGAGATGCCGGAGAACGTCTCGACGGGGGAGACGGTCACGGTGAAGGCGAAGGTCGGACCGCTGCCTCCCGGCGAGTGGACCGTCAAGTTCGACATGACGCACAAGGCCCAGTCGTTCGCCGCCTGGGGCGTCCCCCGAACCGCCCAGCTCAAGCTCGAGGTCCCCGACCTGCCGCCGCAGTTGGTGGACTACAGCCCCCGCGACGGAGCGACCGTTGCGACGCTCAGGCCGGAGTTCACGGCGGTCGGCCGCAATAACGACTCCTGGCCCGACGACAGCCTGGAATTCTGGTTCGTCTTCTGTGACGGCGAGTGGCCCGACTGGGAGTGCACCGATTCCGGCTGGCAGGAGGAGACCTCCTGGAAACTCCCCGACGGCCTCATGGAATGGGGCGGCCACTACTCCTGGACCGTCTGGGTGCGCGACGGCGGAGAGACCACGGAGGGGCCCTGGCTGACCGTCGGGGCCGAGCCCGATCAGCCCGCGGTCACCTCTCGGCTCGCCGCGGGCGGAACGGTCGGCGCCGAGGGCGAGGTCGACCCGCTGCTCGGCAACTTCACCCGCGCCGAGACCGACGCCTCGGTCCCCACCCCGGGACCGCCGCTCACCGTGACGCGCACCTTCAATTCCGCCGACCCTCGTCAGGACGGCATGTTCGGGTCCGGGTGGAGCACCCGCTTCGACATGCGGCTGCTGACCGACGCCGACGGGACCGGCAACGCCGTCGTGACCTATCCGGACGGCCGCCAGTACCGGTTCGCCCGCAACGGCGACGGCTCCTTCACCCCGCCCAAGGGCATGTTCGCCACGCTCCGTGCCACGGACGGCGGGGGATGGCGCCTTATGGACAAGCAGGGCGACTCCTACCTCTTCGATGCCGAAGGGGCCCTTGTGAAGGTCACCGATCACCGGGGACGGGAGCAGACGCTGGAGCACAGCGACGGCCGCCTGTCCACGGCGAGCGGTGCCGGAGGGCGGCTGCTCCGCTTCGCATGGTCCGACGGCCACGTCTCATCGGTCACGGCCGAGGGGCCGGACGGCACCTCGGCGGAGTGGACCTACACGTACGACGGTGACCGCCTCACCTCGGTCTGCGACCCGGAGGGCGGCTGCACGGGCTACTCCTACGAGGACGGTTCGCACTACCGGGCCGCCGTCCTGGACGCGAACCCGTACGGCTACTGGCGGTTCGACGAGGGCGAAGGCACCTCTTCGGCCGACGAGATCCACGAGGCCCTGGGCGGAGAGCCGGTCGAGACCGCAGACGGGGCCCTCGGCTCGGAGCACCCCCTCGCCGGGACCCCGGGCGGTTCCCTCGACGCGGGCGTCGGGCATGCGTCCCTGCCCGATTCGCTCCTGCAGCGGATCGGCACACGGATCACCGTCGAGACGTGGATCTCCACGACCGGCGAGGGCACGGTCCTGGGCGCCATGGACGCCGAGGAGGACCCGGACCAGCGAACGCCGGTGCTCTACGTCGGGACCGACGGCAAGCTGCGGGGCGGGTTCTGGAACTCCGAGGGCGCGGGCTCCTCGATCGTCTCCCCGGAGCCGGTGAACGACGGCGGATGGCACCACGTCGCACTGACCTCCGACGGTACGGAACAGCGCCTGTACATCGACGGGGAGCAGGTCGGCAGCCTGGAGGGCCAGGTCGACCACCGGGCGATGAAGTTCCTGTACGCCGGACGGGGCGTCGCCGACTCCGGTTGGCCCGCCACCCGCGACACCAAGGGGGAGTTCCCCTTCGACGGGCGCATCGACGAGGTCGCCGTGTACCAGCGGCCCCTGCACCCCGACACCGTCCGCATGCACGCCGAATCGGGGCAGGACCCCGCCGACCGCCTCGTCTCCGCCCTCTCCCCGGAGGAGCGCGTGCAGGACGCCCTCTCCTATGACGAGTCCACCTCGCGTGTGGAGCGGCATGTGGACGCCGACGGGGGCGAATGGCTCTACGGCGACCGGGTGTACCGGGGCGACACCGGCGCCGAGGAGCCGGAGGCCACGGCGGAGGTCACCGTCACGGACCCGAGGGGTGGCACCACCGTGTCGACCTACGACGCGCTCGAAGGCCACCGGCTCATCCGCACAGAGGACCAGCTCGGCTATACGACCACCTACGGCTACGACGTCGGCGGGTTCCTGGCCGAGGTCACCGACCCGAACGGGGCCGTCACCGAGTACTTCAACGATGAGCGGGGAAACCGGATCGGGCGCAAGACCTGCCGTGACACGGCGGGCGAGAACTGCTTCGCCGACTGGTTCCACTACTTCCACAACGCGGACGACCCCTTCGACCCGAGGAACGACCAGCTCACCAGCTACCACGACCCGCGCTCGCAGGACTTCCTCGACGAGGAGTTCCGCACGTGGTGGGCCTACACCGAGCACGGTGAGCAGCGGTCCGAGTCGGGTCCGCCCACCGACGGCTTCCCGAACGGACGGGAGCGGCACTTCACCTACACGGACGGCACCGAACCGGCCGTGGGCGGGGGAACGGTTCCGGCGGGGCTGCTCGCCTCGGAGACCGACCCCAACGGCGGTACGACCCGCTACGCGTACACGGCGGCGGGGGACCGGGCCGAGGTCGTCGCCCCCAACGGCTTGACGACGACCTTCACCTACGACGGCCTGGGGCGGGTCCTCAGCGAGACCGCCTCGGACGACCCCGAAAGCGAGTCGGCCACGACGGCCTACACCTACGACGGCGCCGGGCGCGTGCTCACCGAGACCGCCCCGACGGTGGAGAACGAGGTCACCGGGGCGAGCCACACCGCGCGCACCACCTACACCTACGACGCCGACGGCAACCGGCTCACGGCCGAGACGGCCGACCTCGAGGCCGAGGGGGCCGCGCGCGTCGAAACGTGGGAGTACGACGACCACGGCCGGGAGAAGGCCCACACCGGCCCCGAAGGAGCCGTGACCCGCACCGGTTACGACGCCACGGGGGCGGTGGTCACCCGAATCGACGCCGAGGGAACGCAGTTCCAGACCACCTACACCCTCCGCGGAGAGGTGGCCGAGAAGAGGCTCATCGGCTGGACGGGACACCCCGACATGCCGATCGAACCGACGACCCTGGTGCTGGAGTCGCGGGCCTACGACCCCGCCGGGCGTCTGGCCTCGGTCACCGATGCCGTCGGCCGCACGACGGCCTACGACTACTACGCCGACGGCCTCCCCGCCCGCGTGACGGCTCAGGGGGCGGTGCTCAACGACGAAAACGAGCCGCGTGACGTCGTTCTCGAGGAGTTCGAGTACGACGGCGCCGGGAACACCGTCGCCCATACGACCGAAGGCGGGGAGAAGCGGACGGTCTCCACCTATGACGCGGCATCGTTCCTCACCGAGGAGGTCCTCGATCCGGAGGGGCTGGCCCGTTCGACCTCCTACTCCTATGACGGCAACGGCAATGTGCTCTCCGAGAGTCGGACCGCCGCCGGCGCCGAACGTGTCGAAGAGGTCCGGTACGCCTACGACGCCGGGGACAACCTGGTCTCCGAGACCGTGGAGAACGGCGACGAGGACCTCGTCACGCGGTACACCGTCGACGCCTTCGACCGTGTCGTGCGCGAAGTCGACCCCAGGGGGGCCGTAGAGGGCGCGTCGGCCTCGGACTACGCCACGGACATGCGCTACAACGCCCGAGGCGACCTGGTGGAGGTCCGCGGGCCCGAGGTGGACATCGAGTCGGTGGGCGGCTCCGCCGAACGCGGACGTCCCACCACGCTCTACGGCTACGACGCCTTCGGCAACCGGACCCACGAAGTGGACGCCGAAGGCGGAACGACCGTGACCGAATACGACGCGGCTGACCGCGTCGTCGCTCAGACCGCCCCTGAGTACACCGGCCCGGACGGGGCCGTGATCGCGCCTCGGGCGACCGTCGCCTACGACGACCTGGGGAGGAAGACGGCGCAGACCGACGCCCTGGGGGCCACCCGGAGTTACTCCTACGACCAGCTGGGGAACCTCGCGGTGGTCACCGACCCGCCGGCCGAAGAGGGGGCCGAGGCGGGCCGCTGGGTCATGCTCTCGATGCCGACCGGAGAGACGGCCGCGGTGTCCGACCCCTCGGGCGCCCTCACCGAGGCGACCTACGACGACCTCGGCCGCCAGGTGACCGAGACCCGGGTCGAGCGGCTGCCCCAGGCCGCTGCCTATACGACGGAGTACGCCTATGACGCGGGCGGCCGCGTGGTGTCGATGACCGACCCCCTGGGCCACACCCGGACCTCGGCGTACAACGCCGCGGGCGAGCTCGTCGAGTCGACCGACGAGGCCGGCGGCCGGACGCACTTCGCCTACGACCTGGCAGGACGGGCGGTCCGGGCCGAGACCGCTGAGGGGACCGTCCATACGACGGCCTTCGACCTCGCCGGTCGGATGACCGAGACTGCTACTGCGGGCGCCGGTACCGACGAGCGGACCAGTACGTCCCTGTCGTATGACGCCGCTGGAAACAAGGTGGCGGCGACCGACGCGCTCGGGAACACGGTCCGCAGGGACTTCGATGCCGCGGGTCGGATGGTCGGGCTGGTCGAGCCGGTCGCGGACGGCGAGACGATCACGACCTCGTTCGGCTATGACGCGATGGATCGCAGGACCCGCACCACGGACGGGCGCGGGAACTCGGTCATCACCGACTACAACGCCGTGGGCCTGGTGGAGTCCCTGACCGAACCGGCCACCGAGGCGACCCCGAACGAGGCCGACCGGACGTGGAGGACCTTCTACGACGCCGGCGGCAATCCGGTGCGCGAGGAGGCCCCGGGCGGGGTCGTGCGCACCCGCGAGTTCGACGCCCTCGGCCGGCTGGTGGCCGAGTCCGGGACGGGCGGCGATGCGGTCGCCGCGAACAGGAGCCTGGGATACGACGCGGCAGGGCGCCTGAACCGGATCAGCACGGCGCTCGGTGAGGTCCAGGCGGTCTACGACGACCGGGGGAACCTCGCGCAGCTGCTCGGGCCCGAGACCGACGGGACGGGCGAGCCGGTGCCGTCGGTGACGATGGCCTACGACGCCGCCGGGCGCCTGGAGTCGCGGACCGACAAGGAGACGGGGACCGCCACGTTCGAGCGGGACGCCGCCGGGCGCGTGGTGAGCCAGTACGACCCGGTGACCGGCGCGACGGTGGCGACCTCCTACGACGGCGAGGGCCGCCCGGTCACGGTGTCCACCGACGCCGGCGCTGTTCGTGAACTGGGCTACGACCCCCTCGGCCGTCTCGCATCCGACGCGGTGGCAGGTGGGCCGTCGGTCTCCTACACCTATGACGCCGAAGGGCGCACGGTCGGCAGGACGACCACCGGGACGGCCGGTGCGGGCACGGAGTCCTTCTCCTACGACGGCGCGGGGCGCCTGGTGTCGTGGACCGATCCGTCCGGAGAGGTGACGGAGTACGAGTGGGACGCCTCCGGGAACCGTGTGCGTGCCGGGGACGTGCAGTTCGAGTACGACGAGCGCAACCGCCTGACCTCGTCCAGTGCGGGGGACCGCTGGGAGTACACGCCGCGCGGGACTCTGGCGGAGTCGGTGGTCTCCGGGGTCGCGCGGACGCCGGAGTTCGACGCCTTCGAGCGGATGACGACGGCCGGGGACGGGAGCGTGTCCTACGGCTACGACGCCTTGGGGCGCGTGGTGTCGCGTGCGCAGGACGACGGGGTCCTCTCCGCTGAAGAGCGGTCGGAGTTCTCCTACGCGGGCTGGGAGAACGACCCGATCACCGTGACCGATCCCGGAGGCGACGTGCTGTCCTCCTACGGGCGCGACGAGAACGGGGCACTGCTGAGCGTCGCCGACGGCGAGGGCGAGCCGGGGTTGGCCTTCGGCAACACGCACTCCGACCTGCTGGCGGCCTTCACTCCGGAGGGCGACATGCTGGGCTCGGCCTCCTACGACCCGTTCGGCGATGTGGTGCAGGCCCAGGGCCAGGAGGCCTCGGTCGGCTACCAGGGCGAGTGGACGGACCCGGCGACCGGCGACGTGAACATGCACGCCCGCTGGTACCAGCCGGGGACCGGGAGGTTCGCCTCAAGGGACACGATGACCCTGAAGCCCGACCCGTCGGTGCAGACCAACCGCTACACGTACGGTAATGCGGATCCGGTTTCCCATATTGATACAACCGGTCATTGGGTGGATGGGGGTCAGTTGGCGGGAAAGCTCGGCGGCGCGCTTTCGAGATCCCGCGGGTTCCTCAGTCGCCATCCTGTCGGGCGTTTCGTCAATCTGGGGGCTGAGAGTTTGGGGCACGCTCTCGGAGCTTCGCTTTCAGGGCCGGTCGGAGGACTTTTCGGTGGGGCCGCCATGGCAGGCGCTCAGGTCGGTGGAGCGCTTTCGGCCGGGATCGGTCGCATGTGGCACCTTCTCGAGCACACGATCCGGGGGCGCGCCAACACCAATTTCTCCATGCCAGGGGTCGTTACCGTGAGCGGGGGCTACCGGTCCCCTGGAACGAGAGGATCCGGCTGGTGGGGCGGCGGAGGAAGAGGTGCTGTAGGGACCGCTGCTGGGGGGCGAGGCCCTCAACGCCCGGTGGTTCCGAAGGTTGATCCGCGAAAGGCGATTCTGGCGAGCATTCTCGCCACTCCCCAACCGCGGCCGTCTATCGATAATCCGGTCACTCAACAAGACGTGGATGAGGCGCGAGAGCAGGAGGAGTCGGGGGTAGAGCCCGTTGAGGCCCTCAATGATCTCGAGGGTTATGCTGACGAATTTGGATTCGATGCAGCAGTTGAGAAAGTTGCGCAGGAGTGGCCGGAAATGTGGGGTGGTTCCTTTATTCCTGAGGTTGGCGGGGAGTGCAATAGGCAGCTGAAGCATCCATCTATCGACTCTGCGACGGGGCAGCGTGGTCCCGCGCTCTTGTACCATTGTGGTGGCCCTATTAAGCAAGGGACTTCCGCCTCAGGGAAGCCGCCCGGATTCGATCCGAGTATCCATCATCGCGGGCATGTTCTCGGGAGGCAGCTAGGGGGGCGTGGCATTACCAGGAATCTCGTTTCTCTCCACGCGAAAGCTAATACCCCGCTCATGAGGGATGTAGAGACGAGGGTCTTCAAAGAGGCCACAGGCGATCCTGCCAGTGAGCTGCTGTACGTTCCGAAACCGGTCTACGTGGGGGATAGTGATATTCCGGCGGGCGTGCATCTCCAGGCCATTGGGAGAGATGGATACTCTGAGGATAGGTGCATCATCAATGTGAAGGTCTCCCTGGACCTTCCAGGTGCTGCTTGTCGAGCAATGGAGGGGTTGTTTTGATGCTGCTGTCTTCGTGGCTAGAGAGCGAACAATCGGCCAACGGAACCCGATTCACTCCAGAGCAATGGCGAGAATTTGAATCGCGCACATCAATCGTTTTTTCGGATTCAATAAAATCTCTTGCGAATGTTGGCGCCTTTTATCTAGAAGTGCGTGCAGATGAGATCGACGAAGAAGGCGATCCTGAAGAGTGGGTTGATATTCTCCAATTCTTTTTTCCGAATCCTGGAATGAGCTCCAAATTTCTTCGTGTTGCGTCGGAGCACTATAGGATCGCGTCAAGTCCCGTTCTGGGGAAAGAGGGTGTTGTTGAACTCGAGGGGTCGGTTGGGAGGGAAGTGCTCAATAGCTATTCTTTCTATCCGGACTTGCCCGGACTCTTTCCTTGGGGGGAGGGTTCAGGTGGGTGTCCTATGTTCTTCTCTCTTGATGGAGGGGGGAGTGTCTCGAGTGTCGTGGTCACGGATGAGCTGTCGATCAAGGTGTGGGACATGGGGCTGATCGAGCTGATCGACGGGGTGATCACTGGGAGTGTGGATTGTCCGATATTGCAGAGCGGTTGGACCACTTCCCGTTTCAGGCGGAATTCCTTGGTCATGGGGCGCGGGCAGGAGTATTGGTGCGGGTGATCCCGGCCTGTAGCTAACAGGAAATCGGCAAGGTAGGGCATGGATTCAGGACCGAGTAAGCCCGCGGTGTTCGTGCTCGGGCTCGCGGTGGTGGTGGCCGTGGTGTCCGTCGTGGCGCGGCTCGGCGGTGGGGCTGTGGTCGTTCCCGTCGCCCACGGTCTGAGTCGGCTCGCGCAGGAGTCCGTCGATACCTATCACTTCGTGCCCGACCCGGAGGGGTGGCAGCGGCACGAGGCGGCCGGGGTCTCCTATGCCGTCCCCGGTGATTGGGCGCCCGTGGAGGAGAGCGGTCTCAAGGACGGCTACGCCGCCTCGTGGCATTCAACGGGCGGCCGCGGCACCGCCGGGGAACTCAGTGTGCTCGACTACCCGGACGCCGAGACCGACGCCTACCGCGCTCTCGTCGAAGCCTCCTCCCTCCAGCGAAGTGAACAGCTCGACCTCCCGCTCGCCGGGAACGACGACTGTTGGGAATACGACTGGGCCGGCTTCTACCTCGCCGGTTCCTGCTCCTTCGCCGCGGCCTACCTCGACCCGGAGAGCGGAAGGCGGATCGACGGCATGACCGCCTCCTACCTCGCTGTCCAGGTCGAGCGCGACTCCGCCCCCGTGCTCGTGCGGGTCCTCGTCGTGGAGGACACCGATGCCACGGCGACGGTCCTCATGGACGCCGTGCGTCCGGAGTACGGCGGGCTGCTCCCCTGAATCTCCGCCCTTTCTCCCTGATCCTGTGAGACGTCCCCCATGCGCATGTCCCCCTCCTCCACCGCCCTTTCGCTGACCGCGGGCTTCCTCGTCCTCTGCCTGGGCGTCGGCCTCTTGTGGAGGTATGGCGAAACGTCGGCCGGTACCGGTGGTGCCGCCGAGGAGGGCGCCGCCATGAGCGCCGATGAGTTCGCGGACGCGGAGTCGGTGGTCTGGCCCCCCGGCGATGGCGGCTCCGCGTCCGGGGCGTCGGCGGACGGGCTTCCCGAGGGATGGGCCCTGACCACGGAGGCCGGGTTGGACATTCCCGTACCCGAATCGTGGGCGGTGGGCAGAGGAGGCGAAGAGGGGGAGGGCCCCGTCCTTGCCGAGACGGACGGCGGCGGGCTCCGGCTCGGCCGCGCTCAGGTCTTCACCCACATGACCTCCTCCCGCAACACCACCGGAGCGGTCGTTTCCACGCGAAATCAGCTCAAGATGGCGGGGGAGGTCGCCGGCCCCATGATGCAAGGGGAGTTCCCCGCCCCCGGAATCGACGATGCGATGGTCGCGGAGGTCACGTTCAAGCCCTTCTCGCCGCGCCTGACGGACGAGGTCGGCGGTGCCGTTCGGGGCCTCCTCTACGCGGTAGAACCGTTCCCTCACGGCGCCCCTGTCCTCATCTGGTGGGGCTGGCCCGAGGACGACTATCCGCACAACGCGGCGGACGTCGTCACCGTCGGCGTGCGCCCCGCGGAGTGAACCCCTGAGCCCCCTGAGCACTGGCATCGCACTGCCCCTTGGCACTGGTAAGACGGATGGAAAGCGGTAATGGAACGACGGCTCTCGAAGCCCGCCCTCGTAGTGGTCCTGGTCGGGGCGCTCATCGTCGCGGTGTCCATCGTGGCGCGGTTCGGGGGAGCGCTCGGGATCCCCGGGGCGGACGATCTCAGCTGGGTCGCCCAGGAACCCGTGCACTACGAGGCCGACCCCTCCGGCTGGGAGCGTCAGCAGGCCGCCGGGATCTCCTACACCGTGCCCGGTGACTGGGCCGCCGTGCCCGAGAAGGACCTCAAGGACGGCTACGCGGCCTCCTGGAGCGCACCCGACGGCGATCCCCTCGGTGAGCTGAGCGTCCTGGACTACCCCGGCGACGACATCGGCCCCTACCAGGCCCTCCTCGACGCGACCTCGCTGCACCGCGGCGACGAACTCGACCTGCCGCTCGGCACCAACGACGGGTGCGAGGAGTACGACCTGCCCGGGGTCCATGCGGCCGGCCTCTGTTCCTACCCCGCCGCCTACACCGACCCCGAGACCGAAGAGAGCGTCGCCGTGAGCGGCACGTACTACGTGCTGCAGGTCGAGCAGGAGTCCGCCCCGGTTCTCGTGCGTCTCCTGCGGGCCGACGGCTTCGATGCCGACGACGCCATGGCCCTGCTCAACGGCCTGCGCCCCGCCCCGGACGGGTGGCGCGCATGGATCGGCGACTGAGCACACGCCCCTGCCCCTGACCCCTACCACCCTGCGAGAACGATCCCCCGATGCGCACGTCACGCCTCTCCCTCCTCGTCTCCCTCGCCGCGGGCGGCGCGGCCGTCCTCCTGTCGGTCACCTTCCTGCGGCCTCCCGGGACCGCCGATGCCGACGATTCCTCCGACACGGACGCACCGACGAAGTCCGCGGCCATGACCGCCGAGGAGTTCGAGAGTGAGGAGTCCTCGGTCTGGCCGCCAGGCGAGGGCATCCCCGCCCTGACCCAGGCGGCGGAGGCGGACGATGGGGAAGGCGACGGAGGCGGGGACGGCCTCCCCGAGGGATGGCGCACCATCGAGACCGACGGTCTCGTCCTTCCCATCCACAACGACTGGGAGAAGTTGGACCCTGAGGAGACGCCGTTCCCCGAGGGCACCGAATCCGTCTACTCGGACCCCGTTGTGGGCGGCCTCCAAGTGCTCTCGGGCTATCCTGCGGACCAGTTCGACGCCCATCAGGCCGTCGTCCGGTTCGTGAACGAGATCTCCCCGACAGGCGAGGTGCTGAGCACGTTCACACCGGTCGACGCGCCGCCCGGTCTCCACGGAGCGGCTTACGCCGAATTCGCTCTCCATCCCGCGGACTCGGAGCTGGAGGAGGCGGCGGGCGGCTCGCTGTCCGGCGTCCTCTTCGGAGTGCAGATCGAGGAAGGCGACGACCCTCTCGTGCTCTGGTGGGAATGGCCGACCGAGGGCGCCCCGGGCGGTGTCCAGGACATCGTCACCGGCGGCGTCCGCCCGGCGGACTGACCCGGCCCGCCGCGCCCCGCGCTCTCCGCCCCGTCCCGTGACCGCCGCCGGGCCGTGTGCCCGCGGTGGTCCCCGTGTGACCCGCGCCGGGTATACCTGGTGGGGTCGGCTGCGGCCTTTCGCCAGGTAGGCCGCTTTTGTCGCCGTTGGAAGGCTGTGTGCATGCTCGACCCGACGCGCCCCCGGTCCCGGGCGGCCGCCGTCCTGGCCGCGGCCGGCCTCGCCACCGCCCTGGCCGCCGGGTGCGACCCCGCCGGCGGGAGCGGGGCGCCGGACCCCGGCGGGGACCCGTCGTCCTCGGCCTCGTCCTCGGCGTCCGGGGGCGGCTCCGTCCTCGGCGACGACGGGCGCGGGGTGCGCGTCATGCCGGTCGGCGACTCCATCACCCACGGCGGCACGGGCGACGCCACCTGGCGCTACCGCCTGTGGAACCACCTCTCGGCCACCGATCCCGACCTGGAGTTCGTCGGCCCGAAGGACGGGGTGGAGAACCGGGCCACCGCCGATCTGGACGGCCACGACGGGTACGCCGACCCCGGCTTCGGCACCGCCCACGACGCCATGTGGGGCCGCACCCTCGAAGAGGCCTCCGAGGAGATCGGCTCGACCGTCGCCGAGCACGACCCCGACGTGCTGCTGGTCATGCTCGGCATCAACGACCTGGGATGGGTGGGCAGCGACGCCGCGGAGATGGAGGAGCACCTGCGTGCCTTCCTGGACGCCGCCCGCCAGGGCGGGGACCCGCCCCACGTCCTCCTGGCCGAGGTGCTGCCCACCCAGCGAGGCCTGGACGACCCCGCCTTCTCCGCCCGGGTCGGCGGCTACAACTCGGTTCTGGGCGGCGTCGCCGAGGAGTACACCGAGCCCGGCGCCCGCGTGGTCCCGGTCGACGTCGCCGACGCCGAGTCCTTCGTCCCCGAGCGCGACACCTACGACGGCACCCACCCCAACGCGCGCGGCGAGCTGAAGATCGCCGCCGCCTACGCCGACGCCCTGGACACCGAGTTCGGCTACGGGGAGCCCTACCCGCGCCCCTTCCCCGAGGTGGGGTTCGGCCCGGAAACCGCTCCCGAGCCCCGGATCGAGACCGGGCCCGGTCCGGGCGTCCGGCTGGCGTGGGACCCTGTCCCCGGGGCGACCGACTACCGGGTGCGCTGGGCCGAGGAGCCGCCCGGGGACCGGGCCCCAACCTGGCAGAAGGAGCGCCTCCAGCCCGCCCACGAGCGCACCTGGACCCTGGAGGCGCCCCGCCCGGGCACGGGGTACCTGGTCCAGGTCCGCGCCGACAAGGGGTGGCACACCGGGCCCTACTCCGAGGAAGTGACCGTCTCGCTCACCCCGTGAGACCGCCGGCGGAACCCGTGTTGATCTCGGGGAAGTCGGCCTTAAGAGGGCCCTCTTAACGCCGACTTCCCCGAGATCAACGACAAAGGGGCGGCGGGGCCGGGGCCCTCCTACGGTCCGAGCGGCCGCCACTGCACACGGTCACCCCCATCAGGGAAACCACCGGTCCCGGCTCGGGGATCTTCCGGTGGCGTCTCCGCTCGGGCTAGCGTTCGAGGGGCAGCCGCGGGACGTTCCCGCCGGTGAGGCGCACGGCGCCCCCGTAACCCGACAGACCGGTTGGTTCACACTCCGGCCGGTCGGACGCCCCGCGCGGACCGGACCAGCACAGAGGAGCCCATGGCGACCGCACCCCCCGTTCTGGCGGTCGAGCAGCTCACGGTCGCCTTCGGCGGCCTCACCGCGCTCGACCGCGTCACCTTCGACGTGCCCCACCGCAGCGTCGTCGGACTGATCGGCCCCAACGGGGCCGGCAAGACCACCGTGTTCAACGCGGTCTCCGGCGTCGTCCGCCCCCGCTCGGGCACGCTGACCCGGCACGGACGGCCGCTCCGCCGCCACCGGCCCCACCACCTGCCGCGCCTGGGGATCTCCCGCATGCTCCAGGGGCTCGGCCTGTTCTCCGGCATGACCGTGCTGGAGAACGTCATGGTGGGCGCCGACCCGCTGGCCACCGGCCGCCTGCCCGGCATGCTCACCGGCCTGGGCCGCGCCCCGCGCGACGAGCGGCGGGTCCGCGAGCGCGCCGAGTCCGCGCTGCGCGAGTTCGGCGTCGCCCACGCCGCCCACGCCCTGCCCGGCACCCTGCCCTACGGGGTGCAGAAGCGGGTCGCGCTGGCCCGCGCCTGCGTGTGCGGCCCCGAACTGCTGCTGCTCGACGAGCCGGCCTCCGGGCTGTCCGCCGACGAGATGTCCGAGCTGGCCGAACGGGTGCGCGCGATGCGCGCCTACGGCTCGGTCCTGCTCGTCGAACACCACATGGACCTGGTCATGCGGGTGTGCGACCGGGTGGTCGTGCTCGACTTCGGGCGCGTGATCGCCGACGGCACCCCCGACGAGGTCCGCGCCGACCCCGCCGTCGAGCGCGCCTACCTCGGCCCCGCGGAGGGCGACCCCGACGACCCGGCCGCCGGCCCCGCCCCGGAGGCGCACCCCACCGGCGAGGAGGCCGACGATGGCCGCTGACCGCACCGCCCCGGGGAGCACCGCCCCGGACCGCGCCACCGCCGAGCGCGCCGCCGACCCCACCGCCTCCGCGCTGCGCACCGAGGGGCTGACCGTCCACTACGGCGCCGTCCGCGCCCTGGACACCGTCGACCTGGAGGTCGCCCGCGGCGCCGTGCACGCCGTCCTGGGCGCCAACGGCGCCGGCAAGACCACCTTCCTGCGCGCCGCCTCCGGCCTGCACCCGCCCCGCGGCGGCCGCGTCCTGCTCTTCGGCGAGGACGTCACCGGCGCCCCCGCCGAGGAGCTCGTCCGCCGCGGACTGCTGCACGTGCCCGAGGGCGGCGGGGTGCTCACCGAGCTCACCGTCGAGGAGAACCTGCGCCTGGGCGGCCTGGTCCGGCGCGGGCGCGCCGCCCGCAACGCCGCCCTCGGCGAGGTCTACGACCTCTTCGAGCCCCTGCGCGAGCGCCGCACCCGCCAGGCCTCCTCCCTCTCCGGGGGCGAGCGGCAGATGCTCGCCATCGGCAGGGCGCTGATGGCCGACCCGCGCGTGCTGCTGCTGGACGAGCCCTCCCTGGGGCTGGCCCCGCTCATCACGCGGCGCATCATGCAGCTGCTCCAGGACCTGCGGGCCCGGACCGGCCTGACGGTCGTCCTCGTCGAGCAGAACGCCCGCACCGCCCTGCGCGCCAGCGACCGCGCCCACGTCCTGGACCAGGGGGCCGTGGCCGCCGAGGGCGCCTCGGCCGACCTGCTCGGCGACCCCCGCGTCCGCGCCGCCTACCTGGGTCTGTGAGGGAGCCGACCATGGAGCACTTCGCCAACCTCACCCTCAACGGGCTGGCCACGGGGGCGGTCTACGCCGCCCTGGCCCTGTCCCTGGTCCTGATCTACCAGGCCACCCGGGTGCTCAACTTCGCCCAGCCCGCCTTCGCGCTCGTCTCGGCCTACGTGGCCTACGCCGTGACCGCGGCCACCGGCTCCTACTGGGCCGGTTTCGCCGCGGCGCTGGCCACCGGCGCCCTGCTGGGCGCGGGCACCGAGCGGTTCCTGGTGCGCCCGCTGCGCAACGCCTCCCCGCTCAGCCCCATCATCGCCACCCTGGGCCTGCTCATGGTCCTGCAGGGAGCCGTGGGCATGGTCTGGGGCAACGAACCGCTGTCCTTCGCCTACCCGCTGGACTACCGCGGCCGGTTCTCCCCGGCCGACGCCTTCGCCCTGGTCTCGGTCCTGCTCGTGGCGCTCGGCCTCTTCGCGCTCTACCGCTTCACCCCCGCCGGGCTGCGCATGCGCGCCGCCGCGATCCGGCCCGAGGCCGCCCGGCTGTCCGGGGTGCGGGTGGGCGTGGTGCTGGCCTCCGCCTGGGCGCTCGCCTCGGCGATCGGCGCCCTGGCGGGCATGCTCGCCGCGCCCCCCTTCCTGGCCCCCAACGCCTTCGACCTGATCTTCGTCTTCGCCATCGCCGCCGCCGTGGCGGGCGGCCTGGAGAACCCCTTCGGCGCCGTGGCCGGGGGCCTGGCCGTCGGTGTGCTGCTGTCCTACGTCACCGGCTACGCGGGCCCGGAGCTGACCGCGCTCGCCGCGCTGGCGGTGCTGCTGACCGTGCTCGCCCTCAAACCGGACGGCCTGTTCTCCCGGGCCGCCGCCCGAAAGGTCTGACCATGGCCCCGTCCACCCACCGCGCCCCGGCCTCCGACGCCGACCCCGCCGCCGCGGACTCCGCGCCCGCGGCGACCGCGCCCCGCCCAGGGCGGCGCGCCGCCCTGCGCCACCCGCTGGTGCGCCACGGCCTGTGGGCGGTGGCGGCGCTGGCCGCCGTCGCCGCGCTCACCGCGGCCACCGGCCCCGTCACCGACCTGCGGGTGGCCAACGTCGGCCTGCACCTGCTGGCCGTCGCCGGGCTCCAGTTCCTGGTCGGCACCAGCGGCCAGGTCTCCCTGGGCCACGGAGCCTTCATGTTCGTCGGCTCCTACGCCATGGCCCTGCTGGTGGTGAACGTCCCCGCGATGCCCCTGGCCGCCGGGATGGCCGCCGCGTGCGCCGCCGGCTGCCTGGCCGGCCTGGTGGTCGGGGCGGCCACCGCCCGGCTGCACGGCCCCTACCTGGCCGGGGCCACGCTCATGCTGGCGGTCGGCCTGCCCGCGATCGCCCTGCGCTTCCCCGACCTGCTGGGCGGCGCCAACGGCCTGGCCTTCGCCACCATCGGCGCGCCGCCCTTCCTGGCCGGCGCGGTCGACGACACCCAGTGGCGGGCGATCGTGGTGTGGACCGTCGCCCTCATCGGCCTGGTGGTGCTGGCGACCGCGAGCGCCGGACGCCTCGGGCGCCACCTGCGGGCCCTCCGCGACGACGCGGCCGCCGCGTCCCTGTCGGGCGTCCCGGTGGGCCGCGCGCGCGTCACCGCCTTCGTCATCAGCGCCGGGGCCGGCTCCCTGGCCGGGGCCTGCCAGGCCTACGTGCTGGGCACCGCCACCCCCTCCACCTACGGGCTGTCGCTGTCGCTGGTCCTGCTCGCCGCGCTCGTGCTCGGCGGCCTGGGCAGCCTGTGGGGCGCCTTCTGGGCGGCCCTGGCCATCGTCTACGTGGAGGCCGCCGGCACCGAGCTGGCCCACGCCCTGGACCTGAGCACCGACGTGCGCAACAACCTGCCCGTGGTGTTCTTCGGCGCGGTCCTGATCACCGTCGTCCTCGCTTGGCCGCGCGGCGTGCACGGCGCGCTCTCCGCCCTCGGCCGCCACCGCAGCACCCCCTTGAAGACGGGAGATTCACGATGAGAACCGATCCCATCCGTGCCGCCCGGCCCTTGGCCGCCGCGTCCCTGGCCCTGGCACTGCTCGCGGCCGGGTGCACCGGCGCGGGCCAGACCGGCGAGGGGGCCGCGGCCGACCTCGATGTGTCGACCGGCGTCACCGACGACACGGTCACCATCGGCGCCCACATGCCGCTGACCGGACCGGCCGCCCCCGGCTACAGCCAGATCTCGGTCGGGGCCCAGGCCGTGTACGACTTCGTCAACGCCAACGGCGGGGTGCAGGGGCGCAGCATCGAGTACCTGGCCGAGGACGACGCCTACGACCCCACCCGCACGGTCGAGGTCACCCGGGAGCTGGTGCACGACGACGAGATCTTCGCGATGGTCGGCGGCCTGGGCACCCCCACCCACTCCAAGGTGGTCGACTTCCTCAACACCGAGGGCGTTCCCGACCTGTTCCCCTCCTCTGGGGCGCTGATGTGGAACGACCCGGAGAAGTACCCGCTGACCTACGGCTACCAGGTCGACTACACCAAGGAGTCGAAGATCCTCGGCGAGCACATCTCCGAGGAGTTCGGCGACGCCGACGTCGGCTACCTGATGCAGAACGACGACGTCGGTGTGGACTCCCAGCGCGGCCTGGACATGTACCTGCAGGACCAGGCCGTGGCCGTGGAGCACTACGAGTCCGGCGCCGAGGACGTGTCCGCGCAGATCGCCAACCTGGAGCAGGAGGGGGCCGAGGTCGTGGTCTGCGCCTGCATCCCCAACTACGTGGCCCTGGCGCTGCTGGAGTCGGCGCGGATCGGCTACGAGCCGCAGTTCGTCACCAGCAGCATCGGCGGGGACACGGTCACCCTGCGCGGGCTGCTGTCCTCCTTCGCCGAGCAGGCCGGCTCCGGGGGCGACCCGGACGACTTCCTCGACGGGCTGCTGACCCTGGGCTACCTGCCCCCGGTCGAGATGGACGACGGCGACCCCTGGGTGGAGTTCTTCCGCGGCGTCTACGACGAGTACGGCGAGGACGCCCCGATGAGCAACACCACCGTCTACGGCATGGTGCAGGCCGTGCTGTTCGTCCAGGCGCTGGAGGCCGCGGGGGAGGACCCCACCCGCGCGTCCCTGATCGAGGCGCTGGAGTCGCAGGAGGGGAGCGGCCCGGGCCTGGTTCCCTTCGCCTCCACGGAGGACGACCGCGGGGGCTTCTCCGGCGGGTTCATCACCCGCTACGAGGCCGGTGAGGGCCTGGAGATGGTCCGCGACCCAGCGGTGACCGACAACGCCGAGGGCGACGTCGAGGACGTCGAGGTCGACCGCCCGCTGCCCGAGGACATCGGCCCGCTGTCCCAGGGCTGACCCGTACCGCCGCCACCGGCACCGGCCCGCGCCCCTCCGGGGGCGCGGGCCGTCGGCGCTCCCGGGGGCCGCTCCCAGCGCCGATAGGCTGGGTCGGGTGAGTGAGACTTCGATTCGCGTTCGCTTCGCGCCGTCCCCGACCGGCATGTTCCACGTCGGCGGCGCCCGTTCCGCACTGTTCAACTGGGCGCTGGCACAGCAGCAGCCCGAGGGCCGGTTCGTGCTCCGCATCGAGGACACCGACGCCGCCCGCAACAAACCCGAGTGGACCGAGGGCATCACCAGCGCCCTGTCCTGGCTCGGCATCTCGGCCGACGACCCCCACTTCGAGGGGCCCTACTTCCAGTCGGACTACGCCGACAAGCACCGGGAGACCGCCGAGCGCCTCCACAAGGAGGCCAAGGCCTACTACTGCGACTGCACCCGCGAGCAGGTCGCCGAGCGCCGGGGCAACCCGCACCTGGGCTACGACGGGTTCTGCCGCGACCGCGGCCTGGAGGCCGGGCCCGGGCGCGCGCTGCGCTTCCGGGTGCCCGAGGGCGGGCCCACCGTCGTCGACGACAAGATCCGCGGCCGCGTGGAGTTCGAGCACGACAACATCGAGGACTTCGTCATCGCCCGCGCTGACGGGTCCCCGCTGTTCGTGCTGGCCAACGTGGTGGACGACGTCGAGATGGGCGTCAACGAGGTGATCCGCGGCGAGGAGCACCTGTCCAACACCCCCAAGCAGCAGCTGCTGTGGGAGGCGCTGGGGCAGACGCCGCCGGTCTGGGCGCACCTGCCGGTCATCGTCAACGAGAAGCGCCAGAAGCTGTCCAAGCGCCGCGACAAGGTCGCCCTGGAGTCCTACCAGGAGGAGGGCTACCTGCCCGAGGCGATGGTCAACTACCTGATGCTGCTGGGCTGGTCGCCGGGCGAGGACCGGGAGATCATGCCCTGGGACCGGATGCAGCCGCTGTTCAAGATCTCCGAGGTGAACAGCTCCAGCGCGTTCTTCGACGAGAAGAAGCTGCGGGCCTTCAACGGCGAGTACATCCGCGCGCTCAGCGTGGAGGACTTCGTCGAGCGCTGCCGGCCCTACCTGGCCCCCGACAAGGCGCCCTGGCCGGAGGAGAGCTTCGACGAGGAGGCCTTCCGCGCGATCGCGCCGCTGGCCCAGAGCCGCGTGGCGGTGCTCAGTGAGATCGTGCCCAACGTGGACTTCCTCTTCCTCGACGAGCCCGTCTTCGACGAGAAGTCCTGGAACAAGGCGATGAAGCCGGGCGTGGGCGAGGAGATGCTCACCGCCGCCCTGGAGCGCTTCTCCGATCCCGGGCAGGCCTGGGAGGCCGAGGCGCTCAAGACCGCCCTGGAGGAGGTCGGCCAGGCCCAGGGGCTGAAGCTGGGCAAGGCCCAGGCCCCGGTGCGGGTGGCGGTGACCGGGCGCACGGTCGGCCTGCCGCTGTTCGAGTCCCTGGAGCTGCTGGGGCGCGAGCGGGTGCGCGCGCGCCTGGAGGCCGCGCTGGAGCGCCTGCGTGCCCAGCAGGCGCAGGAGCAGGCCGACGCCGACGCCCCCGCCCAGTAGACGCCGGGCGGAGGCGCACCGAAGGACCGGGGTGGCCGGGCGCACACCGGCCGCCCCCGGATTCCGGTTCGCGAGTACTCCCGAAGTCCGCTAAAGTTAAGCACGTCGCCGCGGGGGACAGGCCCGAAAGGGAAGCCCCCCGGGGAAAAGCACTGGGGTATGGTGTAATCGGCAGCACGACTGATTCTGGTTCAGTTAGTCTAGGTTCGAGTCCTGGTACCCCAGCCAACGGCCTCCTCGCGGAGGTCGCGGGACCGACTCATCGGTTCTCTTGGGCCCCCGTCGTCTAGTGGCCTAGGACGCCGCCCTCTCAAGGCGGTAACGGCGGTTCGAATCCGCTCGGGGGTACGCAACAGGGAGAGGCTCCCATTCGTATGGGAGCCTTTTTACTGGCGCAGGGCAGGTCGGGCCGGACTCACGGGTCCGGTAGGATGAGGCCCGTTAGGCCCCCGTCGTCTAGTGGCCTAGGACGCCGCCCTCTCAAGGCGGTAACGGCGGTTCGAATCCGCTCGGGGGTACCAGGAGAGGCCCGGACTCATCGCGAGTCCGGGCTTTTCGCATGTCAGAGGTGCTACTCAGAGGTGCTTCAGGCGAAGGTGGCGCGGATCACCCTCCCGTGGTGTCACGGGCCTCGGTACCGCCGTGTCCTAGCCGTCGACGAACCGTGATCGAGCGATCGACGACGAAAGGCAGGCGCCCCATGAAGCGCGTCACCGTCCGCGACCAGATCCCCGAGATCTACGGCAAGATCCTGGAGGCCGGCCCCGAGCTCCAGAAGGTCCTCGGCGACACCCTGAGCGAGCTGGTCAAGCTGCGCGTGTCCTACCTGAACGGCTGCGCGTTCTGCGTCGACAAGCACACCCAGGACGCCCTGAGCCAGGGGGAGTCCCAGCAGCGGCTCTTCCTGCTCGCCGTGTGGCACGAGGCCCCGGCCCACTTCACCGACGCCGAGCGGGCGGCGCTGGAGCTGGTCGACCAGATCACCCGCCTGGGCGAGCACGGGGTCTCCGACGAGGCCTACGCGGCCGTGGCCGAGCACTACTCCGAGCGGGAGACCGCCGCGCTGATCCTGGCCGCGGCGCACATGAACCTTCTCAACCGGGTCGGGGTCACCACCCACCTGCACCCGCCGGTGCGCCGGTCCTCCTGACCCGCGGCCCGTCCCTGGGCCCCGCCGGTCAGGGGCGGTCGCCGACCCGGGCCCCGGCGGCCCGGGTCTCCACCTCGCCGGCCCCGGCGGCGCCGGTCATCGCCAGCAGCTGGTCGAGCAGCCAGTCGGCCAGCTCCTCGGCGCCCATCGGGCGCTCCTGGAGCCAGATCAGCACCGCCGACTCCACCGTCGAGATCCAGCACCGCATGGCCAGCAGCTCGCGGGGGGCGGGCTCGCCCGCCCCCGAGCGCTCCAGCAGCAGGTCCAGCACCTGCCGGCGGACCTCGTCGATGACCGACTCGGTGCTCTCGGTGGCCACGATCGAGCCGCCGCGCAGCAGCGCGGTGTAGGCCGGGGCGTAGGCGTCGGCGAAGGCGATGAACGCCCGCAGCGCCGTGCGCAGCTGCTCGGTCACCGGAAGGTCGGGCGGGGGCGCCAGGCGCGGGGCCAGCTCGTCCACGGCGGTGCGCAGCGCCGCCTCGCGCAGCTCGGCCATGTTCGGGAAGTAGCGGTAGACCAGGGCCCGCGACACGTCCGCGGCCTCGGCCACGTCCTCGGGCGTCACCCGGTCGGGGGAGCGGAGCGCGAACAGCTCCAGGGCGGTGCGGATCAGGTCCTCGCGCCTCCGGTGCGGAGCCATCCGCCGGGGGCGCCGCGCCCCGGCTCCCGTGCGCTCGCTGCTGGCCATGGTCCCGACCGTACCGGCACCGGTCACAGGTCGATGACCAGGCGCCCGCCGCCGGCGGCGCGGGACACGCACAGCGCGACCGTCCCCCGGTCGCCCGGGGCGCCGCCGGTCGGCCGGTCGCGGTGGTCGGCCCGGCCCTCCAGCAGGGGCACCCGGCAGGTCCCGCAGAAGCCCTGGCGGCAGGAGAAGGCGGCGCCGGGGACCACCGCCCGCACGGCGTCCAGGGCGGTGCGGTCGGCGGGTACGGCCACCACCCGTCCGCTGCGCGCCAGCTCCACCTCGAAGGGCGCGCCGCCGCGCACCGGCGGCGGGGAGAACCGCTCCCAGTGGAAGGGCAGGGGCGGCGCGTCCGGGAGCGCGGCGCGCACCGCCTCGATCAGCGGGGGCGGACCGCAGCAGTAGACCGACGCGCCGGCCGGCGGGGCGCCCAGCAGCTCCGCGCCGTCCGGGACGCCGCCGGCGTCGTCGGTGCGCACCTCGACGGACCCCGAGGGGGCCCGGGGCAGCTCGTCGAGGAAGGGCAGGGCGGCGCGGGAGCGCCCGGCCACCACCAGGCGGTAGGGCGCTCCCCGCCGCGCCGCGGCCTTGGCCATCGGCAGGATCGGGGTGATGCCGATCCCGCCCGCGATGAACACGTAGCGCTCGGCGCGGGCGAACGGGAAGGCGTTGCGGGGGCCGCGCACCGCCACCTGGGCCCCCGGCTCCAGCGCGTGCACCTCGCCGGAGCCGGCGCCGCCGGGGATGCGCCGCACGGCGATGCGGTAGCCCGCGGGGTCGGCCGGGTCCCCGCACAGGGAGTACTGCCGGACCGTCCCCGAGGGCAGCACCAGGTCCAGGTGCCATCCGGGCTGCCAGGGCCGCACCGGGCGGCCGTCCAGGGGCTCCAGGCGCAGGGCGGTCACCTCCTCGGCGGGCCTGCCGACCGCCGCGACCCGCATGGGCACCGCCCCGCCGCCCAGAGCCCCGGCGCCGTCGGAGTGCTCGGCGCCGGCGGGGTGCTTGGCGCCGCCGAGGGCCGACAGCAGGGGCTGCAGGCCGTCGGCGAGCCGGTCCAGGGCGCGGAAGAAGGGGTCGGGGCGGTCCCGGCCGTGCAGGTCGCGGGGGAAGGGCGGGTCCGCGTACCTCCGGTCGCCGTGCTTCACGCGTCCTCCGTCCCCTGCCGCTCGGCCGCCCGCGCGGCCGGGGAGACCGCCAGGTAGGACACGGCCTTGGCGGTCGAACCGACCTGCGAGGGATGGAAGCGCGGCTTGAAGTACTCGGGGACGGACCTGGCCAGGCGCCACAGGTTCGGCGTGACGCCCTGGCGCCCGCTGCGCAGGATGTCCCGCCACCGCGGCTTCAGGCGTCCTTTGGTCACCGGGTCGTTGGCCATCAGGAAGCGCACCCCGCGCACCCACAGGGCGGTCAGGGCGGCGGTGGAGACGACCATCGCCAGCGCGCGGCGCCGGTAGTCCCCGTCCACGTGCATGAACAGGTCGAAGGCGACCGATCGGTGCTCGACCTCTTCGGCGCCGTGCCAGCGCAGCAGGTCCAGCATGACCGGGTCGGCCCCGGACCGGTCCAGGGCCTCGGCGTCCAGCACCCACTGCCCCAGCACGGCGGTCATGTGCTCGATCCCGGAGACCAGGGCCAGCCGGGTCATCAGCCAGGACTCGGCCCGGGCACCGGTCAGGCCGCGGTCGCCCAGCAGCCGCCGGAACATCCAGGCGATCTGCGAGACATAGGGGCCCGGACCCAGTCCGTGGGCGTCCATGTGGTCCAGGACCCCGGCGTGGGCCTCGGCGTGCACGGCCTCCTGGCCGATGAAGCCGAGCACGTCCTCGCGCAGCCGGTCGTCGCGGATATAGGGCAGGGCCTCTTTGAAGACCTCGACGAACCACCGTTCGCCCTCGGGCAGCAGGAGGTGCAGGACGTTGATGACGTGAGTGGCGAACGGGTCGCCCGGGATCCAGTGCAGGTCCAGGCGGGACCAGTCGAAGTGGACGTCGCGCGCGTGCAGCACGATGTGCTCGGGCTCGTCCTCGGGCAGGGCGGGAGCGGGGGAGCGTCCGGTGTCGGAGGTCATTGCGGTCCTCAGCGCATGGGGGTCAGGAGAGCGGTGACAGGCGCGCGGCGGCCCGCAGGGCGGCCGGGGAGACCCGTGACAGCGCCAGCCCGGCGCGGGCCTCGGCGGTGACGGGGAGCAGTTCGGGGCCGCGCTGGAGGGCGTCGGCGATCTCGCGCGCCGCGCGCTCGGGGGTGAACCCGCGTCGGCGGTACAGGCGGTTGAGCCGGTCGCGCGTCGATGAGCCGGTGTCGGGCCCGTCGCCTGCGCCGGCCCTCTCACCGGAGAAGCGGGTGGCCGAGATGATGCCGGTGTTGACCAGCCCGGGGCACACGGCGGTCACCCGGATGCCGTGCCCGGCCAGTTCGCCCCGCAGGCAGCGGCTGAGCATGAGCACGGCGGCCTTGGTGGAGGCGTAGGCCGGGTAGGCGCGCGAGGGAAGGTAGGCGGCGGCGGAGGCGGTGTTGAGGATGCGCCCGCCCACGCCCTCCTCGACCATCATCGGGGCGAAGGCGCGGCAGCCGTTGATCACGCCCCACAGGTTGACGTCGATGGCGCGGCGCCAGTCGTCGTCGGCGGTCTCCAGGAAGGGGCCTCCGACGCCGATCCCGGCGTTGTTGACCACGGTGTCGGGGACCCCGTGCTCGGCGCGCACGCGCTTGGCGAAGGCGGCGACCGCATCGCCGTCGGCCACGTCGACGCGGTGGGCGGTGGCGCGCGGCCCCTCGCGCGAGGCCAGCTCGGCGGTGTGCTCGGCGGTGGCGGCGTCGATGTCGGCGCAGACCACGTGGGCCCCGCGGCGGGCCAGCTCCAGCGCGGTGGCGCGGCCGATGCCGCTGCCGGCGCCGGTGACCACGGCCAGCTGCCCGCCGAGCGGACGTGCCGCGGACCGGTCCCCGGGCTCGGGCACCGTGCCCTCCTCCACGCCCCTGACCAGCTCGCGCACGCGCCCGGCCACGACCCCGGGGCGCGTGCGGGGGATCCAGTGCCCGCCGGCCACCCGGTGGAACCGGAAGTCCTCGGCCCACTCGCCTGCGGACAGGACCAGGCTCTCGGCCATGAACAGTTCGTGGGTGGGGGCGAGGACCTGGACCGGCACGCCGGTGTGCCGCCGCCGGGGGCGCAGGAGCCGGTCGCGCATGTTCACCCGGTACAGCTCCAGGCCGTTCAGGTGGTTGCGCAGCAGCCTGCGGTCCCGGGGCGGCCGACCGTCGGACGGGCCGAAGCGCTCCAGCGCGCGCAGGGCCGCGCCCCCGACGCCGCTGAGCCAGGCCAGCTCGGGAACCCAGGGCAGGTGGAAGAAGCCGATGTAGGACGAGCGCAGCGCCTCGTCGGCCAGGTCCGCAAGCGCGCGCGGGCTGGGGCGCAGCCGGGAGCGCATCCAGTGCGCCGCGTGGTCCAGGCACGGGCCGGAGACGGAGGTGTAGGAGGCGAACAAGGGGGCGTGGCGCTCGTCGGTGACGGTGTGCCAGGCGGCGAGGGAGCCCCAGTCGTGGGCCAGCAGGTGCACGGGGCGGCCGCCGCCGGCGGCCCGGGCGACCCGGGCCGTGTCGTCGGCGAGCCGGTCCAGGGCGTAGCCGGAGCGCTCGCGCGGGGCGGGCGAGGCGCCGGCCCCGCGGACGTCGTAGACGACGACGTGGTGGTCCGCGGCCAGGCGGGCCACGACGCCGTCCCAGACCGAGGAGTCGTCGGGGTAGCCGTGGACGCACAGCACGGTGGGTGCGGCGGGGTCGCCGTAGGCGCGCGCCGCGAGCGCGAGCCCGTCCGCGGTGGGGACCCGGAACGCCGTTGCGGTGGTGCCGGTCACATCAGTGCGAGACATGGCGTCATGTTAAACAAGGTGTCAATAAGAGGCCAGGGGGGGACCGGGATTTCCCGCCGCGCCCGCCGGGCAGGAAGGGGGCATGCGATCGCGAGCGCGGCCGCGGCGGTGGGCCGCCGCGGCCCTCCTCCTCGCCGCGGCGCCGGCCTGCGCGGACGGTGGGGCGGGGGAGCCCGGCGGGGACCGGTACGGCACCGGATCCGAACCGTCGGCGGACGCGTCGGCCACGGCCGGGCGGACGGTCCCGCCCGGCGAGCCGGAGACCGTCGTCGGCGGCCTGGAGGTGCCCTGGTCGGTGGTGTTCTGGCCGGACGGTTCGGCGCTGGTGTCCGAGCGCGACTCGGCGCGCCTGCTGCGCCTGCCGCCGGGAAGCGGCGACGGCGGCACCGGGCGGGAGGCCGAAGAGGTCGGCACCGTGGAGGGGGTGGCGCCCGGAGGCGAGGGCGGGCTGCTGGGCCTGGCCGTGTCGCCGGATGCCGGGGAATCCGGCGGGGACCTGTACGCCTACTACACCGCCGAGGACGAGAACCGGATCGTGCGCATGGACTACGCGCCGGGGGAGGGCCTCGGCGAGCAGGAGGTGGTCGCCGACGGCATCCCGGCCTCCGGCTTCCACAACGGGGGCCGGATCGAGTTCGGCCCGGACGGGATGCTGTACGCGGGCACGGGGGACGCGGGGCAGGAGGGCCGGTCCCAGGACACCGGCTCCCTCGGCGGGAAGATCCTGCGGATGACCCCCGAGGGCGACCCCGCGCCGGGCAACCCCTTCGACAACCTGGTCTACAGCTACGGCCACCGCAACGTGCAGGGGCTGGCCTGGCACGGCGAGACGCTTCTGGCCACCGAGTTCGGCCAGGACACCTGGGACGAGATCAACGCCGTACGGCCCGGCGGCGACCACGGCTGGCCCGAGGTCGAGGGCGAGGGCGGCGGGGAGGACCGCGTCGACCCGCTGGTCACCTGGCGGCCGGCCGAGGCCTCCCCGAGCGGCGCCGCCGTGGCGGGCGGCTCGCTGTGGGCGGCCGCCCTGCGCGGCGAACGGCTGTGGCGGCTGCCCCTGACCGGGGACCCGCAGGACCCCGTGGAGGAGCCGGAGGCGCTGTTCGTCGGCGAGTACGGACGCATCCGCGACGTGGTCACCGAGCCCGGCGGGGAGGCGGTCTGGGCGGCCACGAGCAACCGCGACGGCCGAGGCGATCCGGGCCCACAGGACGACCGCATCCTGCGGATCCCCCTGGAGGGGTGAGGGCGCTCAGCTGAGCCCGGAGCAGTCGAGGGGCCCGGTGAAGGGCGGGGGAAGGGGGAGGATCCCCTCCGGCGTCGGCCGGGTCTGTTTGCGGTAGACGCCTGCCTGCGGCTGCTCGAAGAGGGTCCAGCGGTCATCGTCGGTGTCGATGAGCAGGTACGCGGGAGCCTCTCCGAGCGCATAGCCGCGCACCTTCTTCACCCGGTCGGTGTCCGCGTTGCTCGGGGACGTGACCTCCACGGTCAGGGCGGGCTCGTAGGAGGGGAACTTCCAGCGCTTCTCGTCGAGCATCGGCTCAGGGAGAAGGACGAGGTCGGGAATGTAGCGCTCGCCGGTCGGACCGATGGTGACCGTCGCGTGCTGAACCGGAAGGTACCCGGGGGCGAGCCCGGTGAGCTTCGCCTGGAGGAAACTGGTGATCTTGAGGTGGGGGCCCAGGGGGGTAGGCGACACGACCAGTTTCCCTTCGATGATCTCGACCCGGAAGCCCTCGGGCGGGGTGAAGGTGTCGGCCACCTCTTCGAGGTCAAACGACGCCCCCTGGAACGGCAGCTCAGGGAGTGGTGCGGCCATCGGCCTGACCTCCTATGTCGAACCGTCGGTCGTGACGCTAACAGTCGAATTCCAGGTTAGTCGGGTGATTCACCGAATCCCAGGGAACGCCGTGCGGCCCGCCCCTCATACCCCCTCGGTGTGGTGCAGCGCCTCGGTGATCTTCTCGGCGGCCGCCGTCACCGCCGGGGCGTGCAGGCGGCCGGGGGAGCGCGTCAGGCGCTCGATCGGGCCGGAGACCGACACCGCGGCGATCACCCGGCCCCCGGGGCCGTGGATCGGGGCCGACACCGATGCCACGCCCTGCTCGCGCTCGCCCACGCTCTGGGCCCACCGCCTGCGGCGCACCTGGGTCAGGCTCTGCGCGGTGAAGTGCGCCCCGCGCAGGCTGCGGCGGATGCGGTCGGCGTCCTCCCAGGCCAGCAGGACCTGGGCGGCCGACCCGGCGTTCATCGGCAGCTCGCTGCCGACCGGCACCGTGTCGCGCAGGCCGCTGGCGCGCTCGGCGGCGGCCACGCACACCCGCACGTCGCCCTGGCGCCGGTAGAGCTGGGCGCTCTCCCCGGTGAGGTCGCGCAGCTGGGACAGCACCGGCGTGGAGACCGCGAGCAGCCGGTCCTCACCGGTGGCGATGGACAGCTCGCCCAGGCGCGGACCGAGCACGAACCGGCCCTGGCTGTCGCGGGTCACCATCCGGTGCCGCTCCAGGGCCACCGCCAGCCGGTGGGCCGTGGGCCGGGCCAGGCCGGTGATGCGCACGAGCTGGGCCAGCGAGGCCGGCCCCGATTCCAGGGCGTCGAGGACCGACATCGTCTTGTCCAGGACGCCGACGCCGCTCGATGGGCTAGAGTTGTCCATGGCTTGATATTGCCGTCTCGATATGTGGAATGCAAATCCACTCGGGCCGACGCGTGTCCGCGTCGCGGCCGGCCCGCGGGGCGGCGGGTGTCGGGCCCGTGGAACCGTTGACCCGCACCGCCGAGACGCGAGGAGGCGTCGCACATGGCTCGCACGATGGCCGAGAAGGTCTGGGAGGAGCACGTCGTCCGGCGTGCCGAGGGCGAACCCGACCTGCTCTACATCGACCTCCACCTGGTGCACGAGGTGACCAGCCCGCAGGCCTTCGAGGGCCTGCGCCTGGCCGGCCGGGGCGTGCGCCGCCCCGACCTGACCGTGGCCACCGAGGACCACAACGTCCCCACCGAGAACGTCCTCGGACCCATCGCCGACAAGGTCTCGCGCACCCAGATCGAGACGCTGCGCAAGAACGCCTCGGAGTTCGGTGTGCGGCTGTTCCCGATGGGCGACATCGACCAGGGCATCGTCCACGTGGTGGGACCGCAGATGGGCCTGACCCAGCCGGGGATGACCATCGTCTGCGGCGACAGCCACACCAGCACCCACGGCGCCTTCGGCGCCCTGGCCTTCGGCATCGGCACCAGCCAGGTCGAGCACGTGCTCGCCACCCAGACGCTGCCGATGACGCCGTTCAAGACCATGGCCGTCACGGTGGAGGGCGAGCTCAGGCCGGGGGTGACCGCCAAGGACATCATCCTGGCGGTGATCGCCGAGATCGGCACCGGCGGCGGGCAGGGCCACGTCATCGAGTACCGCGGCTCGGCCATCCGGTCGCTGTCGATGGAGGCCCGGATGACCGTGTGCAACATGTCGATCGAGGCCGGAGCGCGCGCGGGGATGATCGCCCCCGACGAGACCACCTTCGACTACATCCAGGGCCGCCCGCACGCCCCGCAGGGTGAGCAGTGGGACGCCGCCGTCGCGCACTGGAAGAGCCTGCGCACCGACGACGAGGCCGAGTTCGACCACGAGGTGGTGCTGCGCGCCGAGGACATCGGGCCGTTCGTCACCTGGGGCACCAACCCCGGCCAGGGAGTGTCGCTGGACGCCGCGGTCCCCGCGCCGTCCGACTTCGAGGACCCCAGCGCGCGCGCCGCCGCGGAGAAGGCCCTGGCCTACATGGACCTGGAGGCCGGCACCCGGATGCGCGACATCGCCGTGGACACGGTCTTCCTGGGGTCGTGCACCAACGGGCGGATCGAGGACCTGCGCGCCGCCGCCGAGGTCATCCGGGGCCGCAAGGTCGCCGACGGGGTGCGGATGCTGGTGGTCCCCGGATCCATGCGGGTCAAGGAGCAGGCCAACGCCGAGGGTCTGGGCGAGGTGTTCACCGAGGCCGGGGCCGAGTGGCGCGAGGCGGGCTGCTCCATGTGCCTGGGGATGAACCCCGACCAGCTCAAGCCGGGGGAGCGCAGCGCCTCCACCTCGAACCGCAACTTCGAGGGGCGCCAGGGCAAGGGCGGCCGCACCCACCTGGTCTCGCCGCTGGTGGCCGCCGCCACCGCCGTGCGCGGCACCCTGTCCTCGCCCGCCGACCTGTAGCCGCCGCCCCGACGACGACGGAGACGACGGAACCCGAAAGGCTCAGAGCATGGAGAAGTTCACCGTCCACACCGGCCGGGGCGCCCCCCTGCGCGCGGGCAACGTGGACACCGACCAGATCATCCCGGCGGTCTACCTCAAGCGGGTCGCCCGTACCGGCTTCGAGGACGGCCTGTTCGCCGCCTGGCGCGCCGCCGACCCGGAGTTCGTCCTGAACAAGGAGGAGTTCTCCGGCGCGGACGTGCTCATCGCCGGCCCCGACTTCGGCACCGGGTCCTCGCGGGAGCACGCGGTCTGGGCGCTGCAGGACTACGGCTTCAAGGCGGTGCTGTCCCCGCGCTTCGCCGACATCTTCCGCGGCAACTCGCTCAAGGGCGGGCTGCTCACGGTGGTGCTGCCCCAGGAGGTGATCGAGCGGCTGTGGGACATGGTCGAGGCCGACCCGTCCACCCCGATCACCGTGGACCTGGTCGAGCGCGAGGTGCGCGCCCCCGGGGTGGCCGAGCCCTTCGAGATCGACGACTACACGCGCTGGCGGCTGATGGAGGGGCTGGACGACATCGCCCTGACCCTGCGCCACACCGACGACATCGGGACGTTCGAGGAGCGGCGGTCGCCGTGGCTTCCGGTGGCGCAGTAGGGCCCGGCGGGGGTCCGGAGGGGGCGTCGGAGGAGGGCTCCGGCGCCCCGGACGCCCCGCCCGGCGCGGAATTTTACCTGGACTTGGCGCGGCGCCTGCGGGAGGCCCACCGGCGCGCGGAGGCCCTCCCCGAGGGTGTCCGGATTCCGGTTATTCGTAGGCTTTTGACGGTCACAGAAGCGGTCAAAAGGGATCCCGTGCGTGGTTCCGAGCGGCTCGACCGGATGCTGGAGGAGATCTCTTCGCAGGTGGACGACCCCCCGACACGCTGAGAACTTTCGGTGTTTGTGTTTGTGCCGGGGCCCTCCGGTCCCCTAATTTCGTGCGAGCAAGGGGGAACCGGAGGAACCAATGAACAAGCGTGACCTGATCGACGCGATCTCCGACCGGTTGGGGGACAAGAAGACCGCAACCGAGGCCGTGAACGCCGTGTTGGAGACCATCCAGAAGACCGTCGCCGAAGGCGACAAGGTGGCCATCACCGGATTCGGCGTGTTCGAGAAGGCCGAGCGCGCCGCCCGGACCGCCCGCAACCCCGCCACCGGGGAGACCATCAACGTCCCCGCCAGCTTCGTCCCGAAGTTCCGGGCCGGGGCCGACTTCAAGGACCTGGTCAACGGCAAGAAGAAGTAACCCCTGGGCGGTGCGGCGCCGCCCGGTCCTACGGGGCCGGGCGGCGCCGTCGTGTGCGCACCCCGAGCGGTCTCGGCGGGCTTGGCGCGGCCCGCCATCACAGGCCCAGCCGCCCCAGCACCTTGGCCGTGTGCGGCCCCACGCCCAGCGCGCGCGCCTGGGCCAGGTCCTCGCGGGTGTCCACGTCCCGCCGCAGCCCCGGCACGTCCGTGCGGAGGATCTCCACCGTCCCCAGCGAACGGTGCCGGAGACGGGACCGCCCCTCGAACGCCGGAAGGAACACCGATCCCGGCGCGGCGGCGTACAGCGTGGTGCCCACACCCTGGGCGTCGGCGGCGAAGGACCGCGCGTGCAGCCCGGCGTCGGCGAGCACCCGGTCCAGCTCGTCGGGGCGCAGGGCGGGCAGGTCGGCCGAGAGGGCGCACACCCCGGCTTCGGGCAGCGCGCCGCGGGCCCGTTCGGCCCCGTGGCCCAGAGCGGGGTTCAGGCCGCCGCCGGGCTCTCCGTCGACGATGTGCGCGCCCAGGGCTCCCAGCGCTTCGTGCGCGCGGGTGTCGTCGGTCACCGCGAACACCCGTCCGACGCGGGAGCAGGCCGCCGCGGCCATTACCGTGTCGCAGGCGAAGGCCAGCGCCAGCTCCGCGCGCGCGGCGGCGTCGTCCGGCCCTGCCAGGCGCGTCTTCGCGTCCTCCAGGGCCTTGACCGGGACCAGCACCGACCACAGCAGCGTCACCGGCGCACTTCCCCCTCGGCTCGATGGGACCCCGGAACGGCGCGACCCGGGACGGACTCAGAAAAAGGGTAAACAGGACGCGGTCCGTCCGCGGACGCCCGACTCGCCCCCGGCGCCGGACGTTCGCCGACGGGCGCCCGTGACATGGGCGGATCGTCGGGCCTCCTAGACTGGATCGACCGCGCGCGGCCCGTTCTCCCCCCTGGGGCCGTGCGGCGCGCGCCGATGACCAGGGGCGAATCCGGAGGAAGCAGTGGCCCAGCAACGCGAGTCGCGGTGGGTGAAGGTCGTCGTGGCCTCCATCGTGCGCCCGATCCTGCGGGCGGTGACCCGGCCCGAGTGGCGCGGGCAGGAGAACGTCCCCCGCGAGGGCGGCGTCATCATCGCCGCCAACCACCTGTCGATGTCCGACCCGCTCACCATCGCGCACTTCCTCTACGTGGGCGGGCGCCGGTGGCCCACCTTCACCATGAAGGAGGCCGTGATGCGCATCCCCGTGGTGCGCTCGGTGGCCAAGAGCACCGGCCAGATCCCCGTCAAGCGGGGCAGCACCGACGCCGTCAAGGCGCTCCAGGAGGCCGAGAACGCCCTGGTGCGCGACGGCAGCTCGGTCATCTTCTACCCGGAGGGCACCTGCACCCGCGACCCCGACCTGTGGCCCATGGTGGCCAAGACGGGCGTGGCGCGCCTGGCGCTGTCCACCGGCGTCCCCGTGGTCCCGCTGGCGCACTGGGGCGAACAGCACCTGCTGCCCTACGGCACCACCAAGCTGCGCCCGTTCCCGCGCAAGAAGGTGCAGATGGTGGCCGGCCCGCCGGTCGACCTGTCGGCCTATGAGGGCAAGCCCCTGACGGCGACCCTGCTCAAGGAGGCCACCACCGACATCATGCGCGCCATCACCGACCTCCAGGCCGGCATCCGCGGCGAGGAGCCCCCGGCCGTGCCCTACGACCCCAAGCAGGCACGGCGGGCGACCCTGCAGGAGGGGGCCGAGGAAGGGACCGCAGAGGGCACGGGCGAGGGCGCCTGACCCGTAGGCCCGCCCGCTCGGGGCGCCCCGGAGGACCGGGGCGCCCTTCGCACGATGCCGCACGAGTCTGCACGATGCTGCAGGACCAGGAGCTTCAGAAAGGGGCCGCATGACGAAGGTCGCGGTCATGGGCGGCGGTTCGTGGGGGACCGCCTTCGCCAACGTGCTGGCCGACGCCGGCGCGGCCCAGGTGGAGGTCCACGGACGCCGCGCCGAGGTCGCCGAGGCGATCACCACCCGGCACGCCAACCCCGACTACCTGCCGGGTATCGAGCTCAACCCCGCCCTTTCGGCCACCACCGACGCGGCCAAGGCCCTCAGCGGCGCCGAGTTCGCCGTGGTCGCGGTGCCCTCCCAGTCGCTGCGGGCCAACCTGCGCGACTGGGCGCCGCACATCGCCCCCGGGACCGTCGTCGTCAGCCTGATCAAGGGCGTGGAGCTGGGCACCTCGCTGCGGGCCAGCGAGGTGATCACCGCCGAGCTGGGGCTGCCCGCCGAGCAGGTGGCCGTGGTCACCGGCCCCAACCTGGCCCGCGAGATCGCCGAGCGGCAGCCGGCCACCGCCGTGGTGGCCTGCCCGCACGAGCCCACCGCGGTGCGCTTCCAGCACCTGTGCAAGTCCGCCTACTTCCGCCCCTACAGCAGCACCGACCTGGTCGGCGCCGAGCTGGGCGGCGCGGTCAAGAACGTGATCGCCCTGGCCGTGGGGGTGGCCGTGGGCATGGGCTTCGGCGACAACGCCAAGGCGGCGCTGATCACCCGCGGGCTGGCCGAGACCGTGCGGCTCGCCGTCGCGCTGGGCGCCGACGAGCACACCCTGGCCGGGCTGGCCGGCATGGGGGACCTGGTGGCCACCTGCTCCTCGCCGCTGTCGCGCAACCGCACCTTCGGCGAGCAGCTGGGCAAGGGGCTGACCGTCGAGCAGGCCGTCGAGCGGACCCGGCAGACCGCGGAGGGGGTCAAGTCCTGCGAGTCGATCCTGGCGCTCGCGCGCACGAACGGGATCGACATGCCCATCACCGAGGCGGTGGTCGGCATGATCCACCACGAGCTGTCCCCGGCCGAGGCGCTGCAGGCCTTCATGGCGCGCACCGCCAAGCCCGAGCGGTACGGAGTCTGAGGAGGCGACCATGAGCGAGTCCGGCGAGTACGGCCGGTACGGCCGGTACGGCGAAGCGACGCGGGCGGTGCGGCTGCCCATCGGGGACGGGCCCCAGGGCGAGCGGCCCATGCGCCCGCCGGTGCACCGCAGCACCACCTACGCCTTCGAGGCCTCCCAGGACTACGCCGAAGTGCTGGACGGGGCCCGCGGCGGCTACTCCTACGCCCGCATCGACAACCCCACCGCCGACGCCTTCGCCACCGCCCTGGCGGCCATGGAGGGCGCCGGCGCCGACCGGCCGGTGCACGGGCAGGCCTTCGCCTCGGGCATGGCGGCGATCAGCACGGCGCTGCTGGCGCTCACCTCGGCCGGGTCGCACGTGGTCGCCTCGCGCGCGCTGTACGGCAACACCTACTCGCTCCTCGACGGGCTGCTGCGCCGCTTCGGTGTGGAGACCGACTTCGTGGACGCCGGCGACATCGACCAGGTGCGCGCCGCGATGCGACCGGAGACGGCGCTGGTGTTCACCGAGACCCTGTCCAACCCCGGCATGCTCGTGGCCGACCTGCCGGCCCTCGCGCGCGCGGCCCACGACGGCGGCGCCCTGCTGGTGGTGGACTCCACCTTCGCCTCTCCGGCGGTGTGCCGCCCCTTGGAGCACGGCGCCGACCTGGTCCTGCACTCGGCCACCAAGTACATCGGCGGGCACAGCGACGCCACCGGCGGCGCGGCCGTCGGGTTCGCCGAGCCGATCGCCCGGGTGCGCGCGGCCCGCATCGACCTGGGCCCCACCCTGGCGCCCGACGAGGCCTACCTGCTCCACCGGGGGCTGGAGACGCTGCCGCTGCGCATGGAACGCCAGTGCGCCACCGCCGCCGAGTTCGCCGCCGCGGTGGCCGCCCACCCCGCGGTCGCCCGGGTCGACCACCCCTCGCTCCCCGGGCACCCCGGGCACGGGCTCGCCCGCGCGCTCTTCGACGCAGGCCGCTGCGGCGCGGTGGTGAACGTCGCCCTGCACGGCGGCCGCAAGGAGGGCATGGCCTTCGCCGACGCGCTGGAGCTGGCCGACGTGGCCGCCTCGCTGGGAGGAACGCACACCCTGGCCGGGCACGCCGCCTCCACCACGCACCGCCAGCTGAGCGACGCCGAGCTGGAGAGGGCGGGCATCGCGGCGAGCGCGGTACGCTTCTCCATCGGCCTGGAGGACCCGCGGGACCTGGTCCGTGACGCACTCGCGGCGCTCGACGCCTGCGGCGGGGCGTGACGGACGGGCCTGGGCGGGTATGCGGTCACCGGGGGACGGGGCCGATCGGACAGTACCGGAGCGCCGCCGCGGCGCCCGGATCTCTACGAGGCGAGATTGGGTCGGGCAGTATGGCCGAGCAGCGCAGAACGACCGAGCAGGGCAGGGTCCGCGTCGCCGTGGTCTTCGGCGGGCGCAGTTCCGAGCACGAGATCAGCTGCGTCACGGCGGGCAGTGTCCTGTCGGTGATCGACACCGACCGCTATGAAGTGGTGCCGGTGGGCATCACCCGTACCGGCGAGTGGGTTCTGGCCTCCGGTGACCCCGACCGCCTGGCGATCGACGGCGACCGCCTGCCGACCGTGGAGGGCGCGGGCGGCGGGCAGGCCTTGGCGCTGCCGTTCGACTCCGGGTCCGGCCTGGCGGTGCTGGAGCCCGACGCGGTCCCGCAGCGCCTGGGGGAGGTCGACGTGGTGCTGCCGCTGCTGCACGGCCCCTACGGCGAGGACGGCACCATCCAGGGCCTGTTCGAGATGATGGGCGCGCGCTACGTGGGCGCGGGCGTGTTCGCCAGCGCCGCCTCGATGGACAAGGTCTTCATGAAGGCCATGCTCACCGGGCACGGCATCGCCACCGGTGCCTACGTGCCGGTGACCGACCGCGAGTGGCGGACCGAGCGCAGGCGGGTGCTGGACGACATCGCCAAGCTGGGCGAGGTGCTGTTCGTCAAGCCCGCGCGCGCCGGGAGCAGCGTCGGTATCACCAAGGTGTCGGACGGCTCCGACACCGACGCGGTCGTGGCCGCCATCGAGACCGCGCGCGAGCACGACCCCAAGGTGATCGTGGAGGCGGCCCTGTCCGGGCGCGAGGTCGAGTGCGGCGTCCTGCAGGGCGTCGGCGGGGCCGCTCCCGAGGCGTCCCTGCCGGCCGAGATCCACGTGGCCGACGGGTTCGACTTCTACGACTTCGAGGCCAAGTACCTCTCCAGCAGCAGCCTGACCATCCCGGCGGACCTGCCGGAGGAGGTCATCGAGCGCATCCGCGCCCTGGCCGTGCGCACCTTCGAGGCCATGGGGTGCGAAGGGCTGGCGCGGGTGGACTTCTTCTACGGCGACGACGGCGAGGTCTACGTCAACGAGCTCAACACGATGCCGGGGTTCACCCCCAGCTCGGCGTTCCCGCAGATGTGGGCGGCCACCGGCGTGGACTATGCGGCGCTGGTGGACCGCCTCATCACCACGGCCCTGGACCGCCCGGCCGGCCTGCGCTGAGGCGCGTTCCGCGGGCCGCGCCACTCCAGCGGACGCCATCCGCCAGGGCGGTGGTATCGGCCCGCACGTTTGAAGCGGCGGTCGCACAAGGAAGGGGGCTTTCCGGCTCCGGTGCGGACTGCGACTGTGGACTGCGAGGTCAACGCCGGTTCCCCCAGAAGGCCCTCCGGCTCCACCCCGGTACGCCCCTGCCTTCGACCGGGCATATCCGGGGTCGCGCGGCACGCCGGTGGACCGGCCTTTTCGGGCCGCTACGGCCACCACCGGCCGCGCACCGGATTCTCCGGCCCCGTCTCTAGCGGCCCGGCGGCGTGAACCCCTGGGGCGGCGCCGGCGGGTGACCGTGTGGGGGTCCGGGAGGAACCGGCGGTGCGGCGGGCGCGGCCGGGCCGGGCGGGACCTGCGGGGCGCCCGGCGGCACGGCGGGGAGGACCCGGCGGGCCAGCAGGGTGCCGCCGGCGGTCGCGGCGGGGAACACCAGCACGGCCACGAACGGCACCGCCAGCAGCAGGTAGGCGGGCACTGCGAAGCCCAGGGACAGCGCCTTGCGGGACCACAGCGCGCGGCGGCGGTCGGCCAGGCGGCGCATCCCGCGCCGGTCGAAGGCGGCGCCCACCAGCTCCATGCCGAGCAGGAACCCGCCGACCAGGGCCGAGACCACCGGCACCACCGTCTGCCCGACGACCGGGACGAACCCGGCGATCAGCATCGGCACGGCGAACAGCGCCGAGACCAGCACCAGGACCAGCGACTGGCGGACCGACCGCGCGATGGACCCGGTCAGCGACTCGTCGACCTCCGGAGCGCCGCCCAGGCGCTCCTCCACGTCCTCGGCGATCAGGTCGTACAGGGGCGCGCCCAGGGCCAGGGTCAGGCCGGTGAAGCCGACCACCATGACCAGCACGGCGCCGCCCACCATCAGCACCCCGGCGGTGACCTGGACGGTCGTCCGCCAGCCCTCGGACCAGTCGTTGGCGAAGGGGGTGGCCCAGGCGGCCAGGTCGCCGATGTTGAGCAGCAGCGCGATGAGCGCGCCGAGGAACAGCAGCGAGGTGAACAGCGGGGGGATGGCGCCCAGGAAGAACAGCTTGGGCCGGCTCAGAACCATGCCGGCCCCGCGAAGCAGGAGCCCTGCCCCGGAGAAGACGTCGCGAACGGCGGAGATCATGGTCGGTGAGCCTACCGAGTGGCGGCGGCCGCCGGATCCCGCGATTCCCGGCGGGGCCGCCCGGCATCGCTCCGCCATGGCCGCCCGCCAGGGACGACGACACCCGTCGGGCCGTTTGCGGAGGGGATCACCTTGCTCCCCTCAAGGAAGCCGCGGCCCTTGGTCCGGGGAGGGAACGGGCCCGAGCCGCTGTGAATCCGGCGGTCGCCGGCCCGCCCGGGCCCCGCCGCGGTCGCCCGCTCGGGGAGCCCCCGGATCACCGGAGCCCAGGCCGTCCCCGAGGGCACGGCGGATCCCGGTGAGGGGGCGGAAACCGTCCACAGGCGGGGGCGGCCCACTGGCGGGCGGGTGCGCCGCCGCTGTCCCATGAGGGGCATGGACGATTTCGCCGCCCTCACCTCCCTGGCCGCTTCCCAGCACGGGGTCGTCTCCCGCGACCAGGCCCGCGGCTGCGGGCTGGCGGACCGGGCGATCGACCGGCTCGTGCGCTCCCGGCGCTGGGCCCGGGTCCGGCCCAACGTCTACCGGGTGGAGCCGGGGCCGCTGCCGCTGGCCGCCCGGGTCAAGGCCGTCCAGCTGTCGCTGGGGCCCCGGGCGGTGGCGGTCGGGCCCACCGCCGCCCGGCTCTGGGGCGTCCAGGGGCCCCTGCCCGGTCCCGGGTACGAGCACGTGCACGTCAGCGCACCGGGGCGGGGCGGCGGGGCCTCGGCGGGGGTGCGCCGGTACGGCTGGGACGTGCCGCCGGGCGAGACCACGGTGCGCCGGGGCCTGCGCCTGACCACCCCGGCCCGCACCCTCCGGGACACGGTGCTGGTGACCGACCGCTTCACCGCCGTCAGCGTGCTGGACTCGGCGCTCAACCTGGGGCTGGTCGACCCGGGCGAGCTGGAGGAGCTGGCCGCCGCCAACGCGGGCAGGCTCGGCGCACCGCGCAGCCGCCCGTGGTGGGGGCAGGCCGACGGGCGGGCCGAGAGCACCTTCGAGACCCGGCTGCGTCTGGTGCTGGCCGACCGCGGCCTGGCCCCGCAGGAGCTGCAGTACCCGGTGTTCACCGCGGAGGGGGAGCTGGCCGGCCGCGCCGACCTGGCCTGGCCGGAGTGGGGGGTGGCGGCCGAGGCCGACGGCGCCGGGCCGCACTCGCTGCCGGACGCGCTCTTCGCCGACCGCAGACGGCACAACCGCATGGCGACGGCCCCGGGCCGCCTGGTGCTGCTCCGCTTCACGTGGAGCGACCTGCGCCACCCCGACCAGATCGCCGAAATGGTCCGCGAAGCCCGCTCCCAGGCCCCCTGATCTCGCGTCGGCCCGGGCGCCCGGCCGGTGCATCGGGTGGACGCACGGAGACGCACGAACCCCCGGCGAAGGCCCACCGGTTGCGCGGGAGGAGCGACGACGGCACGGCCGGTGCCCCGCTCGCGCCTGCCGGGCGGGCGGCGGGCCGCCGGGGTGCAGTGGGAGGGCGGCGACGAAGAGGCGGGGCGGTTCCCCGGGGCCTCCGGTCGGCCGTCGGGCCTCTCGCGGTCCGGGCCGGGCGCGTGGTGGGCCCGGTCGCCGCCCGGACGCGCCCGCGGCGCCCCACCCGGCCGGCGCCGGGACCAGCACCCCCTTCTGACCTGGGTGAATACGCGCCGTCACGGTTCGGGGAGGGGGGAAGTGCGCCGATCGACGCCCCACGGCGGCTCCCGGGCGCGATCCCGGCCAGACCAGAACGGGATTCGGTTCCACGGTGCCCGCAATGCCCCCGATTGTCCGCCTGCCGAGGGGGAGCGGGCCGAGGGGCAGGGGCGGGGCGCCCGCCCGCCCCGGGTCTCGCGCCGCCGGCTTCTACGGTGACCGTCGGCGCACCGTGTCGGCCCGGGCCTCGGGTGAAGGCGCCGCTCCAGTGGACACGACCGGACCGGCGCGGACCGGACCGGCGCGGTCCCCGGTGCTCATGTCTCGGGCAGGAACGGGCTGGGGGTGCCGTGCCAGGAGACGTAGAGGTGTTCGCGGGCCCGTGTGCAGGCCACGTACAGCAGCGACCGCTGCGCCTCCAGGTCCGCCCGGTGCTGGTTCTCGTCCTGTTCGGCCGGGGTCACGTGGTCCAGCAGCGGCAGTGCCGCCGCGGTGGCTCCGGTGACCGCCACCGCCCGGAACTCCAGGCCCTTGACCCCGTGCATGGTGGCCACCCGCACCGACCCGGCCGCGTCGGTGACCGCCTGCTCGCGCGGGTTGAACGCCGCCGCCGGCAGCGAGCGGGCCCGCAGATGGGCGGCGACCGCGTCGCGCTGCCGGTTGGTGCGGGCGGTCACGCACACGTCCGCCGGGGCGATGCCCTCGGCCAGCCAGCCGCGCACCTGCTCGGCCAGGGCGTCCAGCTCGGCGGGCTCGTCGGCGGCGCCGTGCCGCCGGGGCTCGGGGCCGCTGAGCACGCACCGGTCGGCCCCCTCCGGCTCGGGGGCCGAGCCGCCCAGCTCCTCGGTGGTGCGCCCGGCGACGATGCCGCCCGCCCAGTCCAGGATCTGCCGGGTGGTGCGGTAGTTGACGCGCAGCGGGTAGGAGCGGCCCACCACGTTGATGCCCAGCCGCTTGAAGGAGACCGTGTTGTCGTAGATGCGCTGGCGGTTGTCCCCCGCGATGAACAGGTCGTCCGGCCCCTCCGCTGCGGCGGCCCGCAGCGTGCGCCACTGCATCGGGTGCAGGTCCTGCGCCTCGTCGACCACGACGCTGGTGTAGGGCGCCTCCGACCGCTCGGCCAGGAGGCGGGCGGCCTCGGCGTGCATCTCCTCGGCCGGCAGCGCGCGCCCGGTGCGCATCAGCGCGCGGGCCTCGCTGATGGCGTGCCAGACCGCGCGCCGCTGGTCGGCGGCCAGGGGCGTGCTGCGGCCGCGCCGCGCGTCGGGGTCGAGGTAGCCCTCCAAGGTGGTGATCTGCTGGGCCATCACCACGTGCCGGTACTCCGAGTACAGGAAGTCCGGCGGGTAGGCCAGCCCGTGCTGGCGGGCGATGTTGGCGAACACGCCCCGGGTGTCGGTGCGCAGCCGCATGTCCGGGTGGGCCCGGCGGACCACGTCCAGGGCGAGCTTGTCGATGGTCACCACGTCCACGTCGTCCAGCAGCGGCGGATCCAGCAGCAGCGCCAGGTTGCCCTTGAGCGAGTCCACCAGGGCGTTGGTGAAGCTGGTGAGCAGGATGCGCCCGTCCAGCGGCAGGTGTTCGGCCAGGTGCTTGACCCGGTGCAGGGCGACGACGGTCTTGCCGGTGCCGGGACCGCCGGTGACCTTGGCCGGGCCCCCGAAGCGCGGCCGGTAGGCCAGGTCGCGCTGCTTGGGGTGGAGGAAGACGCGCCAGGCGTTGAACTCCCCGGCGAGCACGTCCTCGATCTCCTGGTCGTCGCCGACCACGATGACCCGTTCGCGGGTGTTGCGGATGGCGGCGTCGTAGTCGTCGGTGGCGACCGCCCCCACACGCGGCCGGCGCGGGGCCACCACCTCCTCCTGCACCCGGCGCACCGGGTGCCCCTCGGCCAGGGCGGACAGCACCTCGAACTGGTCCTGGGGCAGCGCGGGGCGCCAGGCCGCCAGCTCCCGGGCCGAGCCGAGGCTGCGGACGAAGCGGCGGATCTCGGGGTCCACGCCCAGCCGCTCCAGGTCGCCGTCGGAGACGGCGTCGAAGGGGCCGGCCGGCTCCTCGGGGGCGGGCTCCTCGGGGACGGTCTTCTCCAGCGCGGTCGCGTCCCGCCGCTCCAGGGTGCCCATGACGCCGTTGACGTCGTGCCGCTGGTCCCGGGCCCAGCCCTCGGCGGTGTCCCGGGGCAGCAGGTGGACCAGCAGGAACGTCTCGCCGGACTCGGGGGCGAGCATCACCCCGGTCCAGGAGTCGCTGATCCGGAAGGTGCGGATGCGGGGGTCCTGCCCGGCGGGGAGCGAGCGGATGCGCAGGTCGGGGTGGGCGAGCAGGGCGTCCAGGGGGAGCTCCCTGAACATGCGGGTGGCGGCGCGCAGCCGTTCGCGCGTGGGCCGGTCGAGCTTGTCGTACTGGGGCAGACACGTCGCATCGATGGCCAGCTGGGGCATGGGCCTCCTCACATCCGGCGCGCAAGCCACTTGCGTCTCGCCTTACATGCCCGATTCTCGCGGAGGCCTCGGACAAACCGCCCGAGTGGCCCGAAGCGGCCAAGACCGGGCGGCCGTCCGCCGGCCGTCCGCAAATCGCCCGGATGGTGGTCCCCTCAGAACACCAGGTGCACGATCAGCGCGATCAGCGGGATCGACAGGGCCGTGCGCAGGACGAACAGGGCCAGGCAGTCGCGCAGCCGGACGGGCACGTCCAGCTCCAGCAGCAGCGGGATGGTCGCCGAGAAGAACAGCAGCTGGGTCAGCGACAGCACCGCCACGAAGAACTTGGCCTCCACGGCCGCCCCGGTCGCGAACAGCGCGGGCAGGAACATCTCGCTGAGCCCCACCAGGGAGGCCGGGGCCACGACGTCGGCGTCGGGGATGCCCAGCAGGGCGATCACCGGCTCCAGGGGACGGCCGAGCCAGTCGAAGACGGGGGTGTGCTGGGCGGCCAGGACCGCGGCGGTGCCCACCGCCAGGATCGTCGGCAGGATCACCAGTGCCAGGCGCACCCCTTCGGCGAACCCGGTCGCGCACTCGCGGGCCACCCCGCGGGAGGCGCCCGCGCGCTCCACGGCCCGCCGCACCGCCGTGCGCACCAGGGGGCCTTCGGGCTCGGGCTCGGGCTCGGGCCGGGGCTCGGCCGCGTAGGTGTCGGGTTTGCGCGACAGCGGCGGGATGCGCACCAGGACCGCCGCCAGGACCACCGACAGCCCCAGCACCGAGCCCACGATCAGCGGGAAGTAGGGCATCAGGTCCAGGGTGGCCGCCACCACGGCGAAGAAGCCCAGGCTGACACTGCTGAAGCAGGTGGCGATGGTCGCCGACTCCCGCGCGCTGTAGCGCCCCTCCAGGTACATCCGGTTGGTCACGTACAGCCCGATGGAGTAGGAGCCCACGAACGAGGCCAAGGCGTCCAGGGCGCCGCGCCCCGGCACCCGGAACAGCGGGCGCATCACCGGGCGGGCGAGCGTGCCGATGAACTCCAGGCCGCCGTAGGAGACCAGAAGCGTCACGAAGACCGCCCCGATGGGCACGATCACCGCGACCGCCACCACGACGCTGTCGAAGATCATCGGCCCCACGCCTTCGTCGAGGAGGGCGGCCGGCCCGGTGCCGGAGACGACCATCACCGCCACGGCCGCCCCGGCGAGGCGGACGGCGGTGAAGACCCACCCGGTGGCGAAAGGGGACAGGTCGGCCGGCCCGGTGCGCCCCAGTGCGCGCTGCGCCGCCGCGCCCAGGGTGAGCAGGGCCGAGAGGGCGATCATGGCCAGCACCGTGAAGCGCACCAGGGTCGGCGCGCCGTCCCGGATCGCGCTCACCAGCAGGTCGAAGGGGATGGTCCAGGCGCCGTCCACGCGCAGCGGCAGCAGGAAGAAGAACAGCCCGGTGAGGGTGGCCGCGGCGAACCGGACGGCGGCGGTGCGGGGAGGCGCCGCGGCCGGTGCCGCGGACCGGGGGGCGTCTGACATGGGGAGACCTCCGCGACGGGTGTGACGCGGCCCATTGTTCGCCAGGTCACACGCGCCGCCCCGGCCCTCTGGGGCCCCTCCGCCGTCGACGGGCGGGCGCACCTCCGCTGACCTGCACTGATCCGGTCACGGGTGTCCCAAATACCAGACAGGATGTGGCGCGGCCGGTCGGAGCGGGCCGCGCGCGAACCCGGTCGCGGCCCGGCGCATCCGAACCGGTGACCCCGCGAGCGTCCGGCGCCCCGGGGCGGATGCGGGACCCGGTGCGCAGCAGGCGGTCTGAGAGCATCAGGGCGTTGCCCCCGAGGCCGGGAATGAGGAGCAGATGACCGAGCGGCCCACCCCCCAGCCGCCCGCCGCCGGGCCGGTCTCCCGGCGCCGCCTGAGCGCGCACGCCGCCGGATGGGCGGCGTGGGGCTGCCTGTCCATCGCGGCCACGGTCCTGCAGAACGCCCCCGACCTGCTCGACTGGCTGCCCAACGAGGCGATCTGGGGCCTGGTGGTCATCGGCGCCCTGGCCCAGCTCCCCTTCATCGTGCGGGACGTGCGGCGCACCTCGGCGGGGCGGGGCGCACAGCCCTTCTGGCGGGAGGGGCGCGGCGACAACCTGCTGCACCCCGAGCCCCACTTCACCGGCTACGGCGAGCAGCGGCGGCGGCTCCGGCGCCTGTTCCGGGGCTTCCCCCGGCCCGGCCGGCGCGGCCTGGCCGCGCGCCTGCGCCCGTGGCTGCTCCCCGGCCGGCACACCCCGCCGCTGGTCGTGGTGGTCACCGGCGCCCCCGGGACCGGAAAGAGCCAGCTGGCCAACCGGATCGCCCGGGACGTGCAGGACCGCTTCCCCGACGGCTCCCGGTGGGTGGACCTGACCACCGGCACCAGCCCCGACGAGGAGGAGGGCGAGGAGCCGCCCGGCGGTGCGGCGGCCCGCATGCGCCTGCGCGACGTGCTCCCGCGGCGCCTGCGCCGGCTGCCCGGGCGGTCCGGGCCCGACGAGGGGGATCCGGCGGCCGAGCGGGCGGCCGAGTTCGCCGCGGCCGCCGCCTCCTCGCGCCCGCGCACGGTCCCGGACCTGTTGGAGGAGCTGCTCGGCGCCTCCGGCGACAGCCCCCGCGGCCCCCGCCGCCACCTGGAGGAGGCCTGGCGCAGCCGCACCGCCGGGCGGCGCCTGCTCCTGGTGCTGGAGAACGCCCAGGACCCTGCACAGGTCGCGGCGCTGCTGCCGAACAGCCCTTACAGCGCCGTGGTCGTCACCTCCCGCCGCCCCTTCCACGACGTCGGGTTCTCCTATGTCGAAGAGCACCTGGAAGGGCTGACCCAGGACGAGGGCGCCGAACTCCTCGACCGCCAGGTCCCCCTGCCCTCGGACGCCCGGGAGCGCGAGCACGAGCGCGCGCTGCGCCGCACCATCGCCTCCCACTGCCACGGCCTGCCGCTGGCCCTGAAGATGTGCGGCACCCGCCTGGCCTCGCACAGCGGCGAGGACACCGAGGAGCTGCTGGACAAGCTGCGCAGCACCGACGGCACCCCGCTGCTGGGTCCGACCGGGTTCCCGGCCTCCTTCCTGGGGGTGTTCCGGCTCTGCGGCACCGAGGCCGCCCGCCTGCTGCACCGCATGGCCGCCACGGGCATGCGGGAGGTCGCCGACTACGGTGCCGCCGCGCTGCTGGACGCCGACCGGGCCCGCGCCGCCGAGGTCCTGGCCGAGCTGGTGGGGCTGTCCCTGATCGAGCCGATCGGGCGCGCCGACGACGGGGTGCACCGGTACCGGATGCACCAGCTGGTGCACGACACCATGCGCACGCTCGGCCCGGCCGAACTGGGCGTGGACCCCGAGGAGGCGCGCCGGGAGTGGTCGCCCGAGGCGGCCCGGGAGGCCGGGCGGAGGCTGGTGGCCGCCTACACCTGGATGGTCGAGCGCGCCGCCGCCGACCAGCACCGGGTCGACGCGGGCTTCCCCCGGCCGCCGATCGCCGGCGCCGACCCCGGCCCCGGGGACGACGGGGGCCTGGGGCTGGCCGGCCCGGAGCACCCGCCGGCCTGGCTGGACCGGGAGCGCGAGGTCCTGCTCGGCTGCCTGTGGCTGGCCGCCGACGCCGGCCACGCCCGGCTCGGCTGGCGGCTGGCGCGCGCCTTCGCGGTGATGTGCCAGGCCCTGCGCGCCCACTGGGAGGAGTGGGACCAGGCGGTCGAGGCCCAGCTTGCTCTGGCCTACGGGCACGGCGACCTGCACGCCCTGGGCATGGCCCTGCTGGACGCCTCGGAGCTGTCCGGCGCGCGCGGGCAGTACAGACCCGGCGTCGTCTATGCCGAGCGCGCGCTCTACGCCTTCGAGCAGAAGGGTGTGGACGAGCGCTGGCTGGCCCGCGCCCGCCGCGCGCGCGGGGTCTGCCTCCAGCGCTGGGGCGAGCTGGACGGCGCCAAGGAGGAGCTGGAGCGCGCCGAGGCGGTGATGGCCCGGCACGGGGAGCGCTGGTGGCGCGCGCGGACGCTGTACAACCTCGCCGAGCTCAACGCCGACATCGGCAGCCTGGGCCCCGCCTCGGACCTGCTGCGGTGGGCGTGCGACCTCTTCGCCGAGGAGGGCGACACCGGCCAGAGCGACCTGGCCCGGGTCATGCTCTCCGAGGTCCACGCCGATGAAGGCCACCAGCTGCGGGCCTGGTACGAGCTCAGCGAGCTGTGCGCGCGCTTCCGCGCCGAACAGCGGCTCTGGTACGCCGCCCAGTGCCTGCGCGTCCTGGGCGGCCTGGATGAGAAGGCGCTGCGCGCTCAGTGGCGCACGGCCGAGTCGCTGCTCAAGGAGGTGGCCCGGGTCGGCAGGCGGGCGCGGTTCGACGCCGGGGCCCAGCGTGAGGTGCGCGGCGACGGCGCCGCAGCGGTGCTCGGCGGCGCGGTCCAGGACGCGCGGGGCCGCCGCGACCGGATCACCGCCCGGCTCGCCGAACTGCTCGGCGACGAGAACGCGGTCCGCGCCGCGCGCGCGGAGGCCGACCCGGCGGTGCTGCGCCGCACCGCGCGGCGGCTGCGGCGGGCCTGGTCCGCGCGCGGGCGCATGGCCCTGGTGCGCGAGTCGATCGTGCTCATGGAGCGCATGGGCGACGAGTGGGGCGTGCAGCGCGCGCGCCTGACCCTGGGGCGGGTGCTCGTGCGCGCCGGTGCGTTCCCCGACGCCGAGCGCGCCTTCGCGGCCGCGGCCGCCGGATTCGGCGCGCTCAGCCAGGCGGGCCAGCGCTCGGGGGAGCCGGGCGACCTCCGCTGGGAGGCGCGCACCCACCACATCGCCGCCGAGGACCTCTACCACGCGGTCTCCCCGCCCGGCCAGCGGCTGGAGCGCACCGTCCCCCAGCCGCTGGCCGGCGCGCTGCACGACGCCCACCGGCACGCCCGGCAGGCGCTGCGGCTCTACCGCGAGCGGGGCAACAGCGCGGGGGAGACCGCCGTGCTCATCCTGTGCGCCCGCATCATGTGGGTGGACGGCGCCGAGCTGCGGCGGGTGGCCGACGAGCTGGAGGCGGCGGTGCGCCGGGCGGACGAGCACGGGTGGCGGGAGCTGCGGGCCGAGGCCGTGGAGTTCCGCGACCGGATCGCCGCCAAGTATCCCGAGATCGCGCGGCTGTGGCCCATCCACTGAGCCCGGCCCCGGTAGGGTCGCCTTGTGGGAGCAGCGAAGCGGGCGGCACTGGCCGCCGGGAGCGCGGCGGCAGCGGCCCTTGGGCCCACCGCCTGGGCGCACGCGTCGGCGCTGGGGCGCCGGTTCGGCCCCGAGGACGTGCCCGTCCGGCCGGTGGCCCTGGTGCTCGGGGCGGGGATGAAGCCGCATGGGCCCTCCCTGCTGCTGGCGCGGCGGCTCGACCTGGCCGCGCTGCTGCACCGGACGGGTCGGGTGCGCGCCGTCCTGGTCTCAGGCGACAACCGCGAGGCGTCCGGGTGCGAGACCGACGGGATGAGCGCCTACCTGGTGGCCGCGGGCGTTCCTGCGGCCTGCATCGCCGCCGACCCCTACGGCTTCCGCACCTGGGACAGCTTCGTGCGTGCCCGTGACGTCTACGGGATCAACTCCGCCACCGTGGTCACCCAGGGGTTCCACCTGCCGCGCGCGCTCGCGCTGGCCGTGGCGGCCGGCATCGACGCCGTGGGCGTGGGAGACGACAGTTGGCGGGCGCGCCCGCGCGCCACCGCGCTCGGCCATGTGCGCGAGATCGGTGCCAACGCCCGCGCGCTGGGCGACGCCCTGTCCCGTCCCGCCCCGTTCCGCACCTGCTCGCCCCGGGACGACGTGCGGGACGCGCTCCTGGCCGCGGAGGGGCACCGGGTCGCGCCGGAGGTCGGCGGACGGGGATAATCGGCTCCCATGGACGCGAACACCGGCCGGGCGCCGCTTCAGGGAGTGCACGACGTCGACTGGGTGCGGCTGGCGCCGCAGCGGGGCGACGAGATCCCCGGCCTGCTGCAGACCATCGCCGGAGGCGGTACGGACTCCATGGACGCGGTCACCGCGCTCTACGACATCCTGCGCCACCCCGGGCCCGGGTACCTCGCCGCCCCTGAGGCGGCGGGCTTCCTCGCCGACATCGCCTGCCACCCGGACACGGCCGCGCCGGGTGAGGCGCTGAGCCTGCTGTTCGAGCTCGTGGTTCCCGTGCCGCTGGCGGTCGTCCCCCGCTTCTGGGACACCGACCTGTGGCGCGACGAGGTCGCCTGGGCGGTGGCCGCCGCCCCTGAGGAGGCGCGCGAGCAGTACCGCCAGTGGAGCGCCGAGGCCCCCGACGAGCAGGCCTACCGGCGCATGTCCGCGCGCTTCGGCGTGCTGGGCCTGGAAGGCGGGGCCGGGCTGCTCAAGGCCGAGCTGGACACCCGCGCGGCGGTCGCCGAGCGGGCCGAGGCGCTCACCGGGCTCCTGGAGGGCCGGGAGAACCGCCGGGGGATGAACTCGACCGCCGAGTGGGCGGTGTCCATCCTGGCCTTCCTGCCCGAGGCGGCCGAGGGAACGGTCTCCCGGATCCGCACCCGTATGGTCGACCAGGCCCGGCGGGAGGCCCGCCAGTCCGGGACCGGGGTGCGCATGCAGGAGGAGTGGCGCCGCCCGCTGGCCGCGGAGCTGTTCGCCCTGGGGATGCTGGGCGACCCCTCCGACGCCACCGCCACCGTGGCCCTGGTGGAGGAGATGGAGGCCGGCAACCTCTACCGGGCGTTCGCCGCCGCGTGCGCGCTGGCCCTGATCCACGGCGAGCGGGCGCCGGTCCAGGCGCTGGACAAGCTCGGCGAGCTGGGCGGGACCCGGGTGGGCTTCACCGCGCTCTTCGACGACGCCTGGCCGCACCCCGGCGTGGTCGAGCCGGTGGTGCTGGCCTACCTGGCGCTGGGCCGCTGCGGCGACGCGGCGGCGGAGCTGCGGGCGCGGATCCTGCCCGAGGCCTTGGCCAAGGCCGGGCCGTCCGCCGCGGCCGTGGTCGGCGACGCCCTGGAGTCGGTGCTGGGCCCGCGCAGCGGGCCGGCCGACGCCGCCGAGGCCATGGAGAAGGCGCTCGCCGAAGACGGGGGAGGCGAGCCCGACCGGCTGCTGCGGGTGCTGTGGTCCGTGGCCGAGCTGCCGGAGGCCGACTGGGAGGAGCAGGGTGTCGGGGACACGGTCCAGGCCTGGTCCCTGCCCGCCGACCGGGACGCCTTCCGCGACTACGTCGGCGTGGACGACGACGAGGAGGAGGATGCCTCGGAGGCCCAGGACGGAGACGCCGCTCCTGAGGCCGCATCCGGACAGGCCGCCGAAGAGCGCCCCAAGAGTCTGCTGGGCCGCCTCTTCGGGGGCTGACGGGCCGCCGCCTCAGCGGGGCGCGGCCAGCGCCTCCTCCACGTCCGTCTCGGGCGGCCCCGGGAAGACCGGGTCGGGACGGAAGAGGGCCTGGGCGGCCGCCTTGTAGCCGGCCGGGAGCTCCCGAACGTATCCGTAGGCCGTGTCGGAGGGCTTCCGGTCCCCGCTGGGGTCGCCCACGCCCACGGCGTCGATGCCGGCCGCCCGGCACAGCCCCAGCGCGCGCGGCAGGTGGAACTCCTGGGTCACCACGGTGGCCGCCTCGACCCCGAACACCCGGTGCGCCCGCGCGCACGAGTCCCAGGTGCTGAACCCGGCGTAGTCCGCGGCGACCTTGTCCCGCGGCACGCCCACGGCCGCCAGGTAGTCGGCCATCGCGTCGGTCTCGTTGTACCCCTCGCGACTGTTGTCGCCGCTCACCAGGACCGCGTCCACCTTCGACGAGTGGTACAGCTCGGCCGCGATGTCCAGGCGCCGCGACAGCATCGTCCGGGGCCTGCCGTCCTCGTCGAGCCCGGCCCCGAGCACCAGGGCGACCGGCCGTTCGGGGACCTCGTCGGCGCCGCTGCGCAGTCCGGAGGAGGACAGGTGGAACCACGCGAAGGGCAGGGGGAGCAGCACGGCGCAGAGGGCGGCGGCCGCGGCCGCCCAGGCCCGGCGCCGGTTTCCGAGGAGCGGGCCCGGCCCGCGGAATCGACCCATGCCCGGTGCGACGCCCGGGCCCGGGCGTGGGTTCCCCGCCCGGAGTAGGCTCGCGCCCCATGGACGAACTTCCGGCACGGCTGCGTGCGATCGCCGACCTCCAGACCCCTGAGATGCGCGAGGGGGCGGGGCGCCACGAGTACGACGGGACGACCGGCGACATGTCCGGGGAGGGGGTGCGTGCGGGCCTGGCCCGGCTCGGAGGAGAGGCGCTGGAGGACCCGCACGACGAGGCCCATGCCCGGGTGGCCGAGGAGGCGCTGCGCTGCCTCTACGGGGAGCTGGAGGTCCACCGCTCCAACCCCCTGGTCCACCTCGGCGAGCTCGACCTGGCCGGATACGACCGCGGGTACGCGTCCGAGGAGGAGCGGCGCCGGGCGCGCCTGGACCAGCTCAAGGCCTGGCCGGACGCGGCGGGCAGGGCCGTGGAGACCCTCGACCGGCTGAACGCCCCGATCGCCGAGGCGCTCCTGCCCGCTGCGCGCGGGCTCGCCGAAGGGGTCCCCGCCGACGCCCCCGAGGGGGTGCGCCGACCCGCGCTCGATGCGCACGCCGCCCTCGTCGCCCACCTGGAGAAGGCCGCGCGCGACGGCGACCCCGACGCCACCCTGGGCGGGCCGGCGCTGGCCCGCCTCATGGGCGCGTGCGACGGGGCCGAGGTGGACCTGGGCCGCCTGGCCGAGCGCGCCGACGCCGAACGCGACCGCCTCATGGAGCGCCTGGCCGATTCCGTCTCCCGCATCGCCCCCGGCCGGCCCCCGCTGGAGGCCGCGCGGGAGCTCGTGCGCGACCACCCCGGCCCCGAGGGCGTGCTGGAGGAGGCGCGCACCTGGACGCGGCTGGCGGTGGACTTCACCCGGGAGCGCGGCCTGGCCCCCTACAACGACGGCAGGGTGCGGGTCTCGGCGGCGCCGGAGTCGCGGCGCTGGTCGACGGCGATGATGGCCTGGCCGGGTCCCGCCGAGGACGACGGGGACTCGCACTACTACATCACCCCGCCCGACCCGGCGTGGCCGGAGCAGGACCGGGAGGAGTGGCTGGAGATGTTCAGCGCCACCACCCTGCCCGCGGTCTGCGTGCACGAGGTCGCCCCCGGCCACCACTCGCACGGCCGCGCCCTGCGGCGCGCGCCCGGACCCGTCCGCAGGAGCTTCTTCTCCGCCGCGTTCATCGAGGGATGGGCGCACTACGCCGAGGAGCTGTGCGTGGAGGAGGGCTTCGGGCCCTATGCGCAGGAACGCATCGCCGAGGAGCGTGCCCTCGGGGAGCCGGACGGCCGGGAAAGGTTCACCGCGGCGCACTTCGAGACCGGTGTGTGGGTGGAGGCGCTCATCCGTGTCACCCGCCTGGCCGTGGCGATCGGTGTGCACACCGGGGAGATGACGGTCCAGGACGCGGCGCGCCGCTTCGCCTCCGACACGCCGCTGGCCGGCCCCGCCGCCCACTCCGAGGCGCGGAGGGCGGTCTTCGACCCCACGTACGGCCGCTACACCTGGGGCAAGCTGGAGATCCAGGCGCTGCGCGAGCGCGCCCGCGAGCGGTGGGCGGAGGGCTTCACCCTGCAGCGCTTCCACGCGGCCCTGCTCGACCTGGGGGCGCCGCCCCTGGGGCTGATGGGGACCGCCCTCGAACGGGGCTGACCGCCTCGCTCAAGGGTCGGCTCAGGCGGAGGTGTCCGAGCCGGAAGACCCCGTGCCGGAGGGGCCGCCGGGGTTCCGGCGGCCCTTCTCGCCCACGCGCAGGCCCCGCACCGCGTCGTAGGTCGTCTCCAGGGCCGAGCGGCTGTCGGCGTAGCGCAGCTGGGCCAGGCCGACGAACAGGCAGTCCACGACGGTGAGCTGGGCGAGCCGACTGGCGGTCGCCCCGGAGCGGAAGGTGGTCTCCCGGGCGGCCGTGGTCAGCACGTGGTCGGCGTAGGAGCAGATGGGGCTGCGCGGGAAGTTGGTGACGGCCACCGTGGCCGCCCCGCGCCCGCGCGCCTCGGCCAGGGCGTTGACCGTCTCGATGGTGGCGCCGCTGTGTGAGACGCCGACCGCAACGTCGCCCGGGCGCAGCACCGCGGCGCTGGTCAGCATCACATGGCTGTCCGACCAGGCGAACGAGGCCAGGCCGATGCGGTGCAGCTTCTGCTGCAGGTCGGCGCCGACGAAGGCGCTGGCGCCCACCCCGTAGATGTCGATCCTCCGGGCCGCGTCCATGGCCGCCACGACGGCCTGCAGCACATCGGCGTCCAGCTGGGCCCCGGTCTCCTCCACCGCGCGCGCGTCGGTGTAGGCGATCTTCTGCACCACGGTGACCAGGGTGTCGTCGGGGTCGATGTCGCCCACCGGCGCGCGCCCGCTCATCCCTGCGCCGCGCGCCTGCCCCGCCTCGGAGGCCAGGGCCAGCCGCAGCTCGCGGTAGCCCGACAGGTCGATGGTCCGGCAGAAGCGGATCACGGTCGCCTCGGAGGTGGAGCAGTCCCGGGCCAGCTGGGTGATGGAGGAGGCGGCCACGCCCTCGGGGTCGTCGATGATGCGCCGGGCCACCCGCTGCTCGGCCGGCGGCAGGGAGGGCAGCAGCGCCCGCACCCGGAGCACGGTGCCGGGGGCCGGCGCGCCGTCGCGCGCGCCGCTGTCCGGGGGGTTCGCCGAGTTCGCCATCGCAGGAAGTCTCGTGCCGTCTCAGGTCGGAGTCAATCTCGGGGGCGGTGCGGCGCCGACGCGGCGGGAGGCGGCGGGGAACCGCCGTGAACGAGGACGGGTGCCGGGACGGATTGCGCGCCGCGGTCGCCGCCCGGCACTGTAGGGGGCATAGACGGATCCCACAACGCCCGGAGCGGCGCGAGCGGTGGGAGGGGCGGGACCTCCGCAGAGGAACAGGTGGCACAGTACGAGTTCGGCGTCCTCGGACCGCTGAGCCTCACGGACGGGGACAGGCCCGTGGAGCTCCGCGGCACCAAGCGCCGCGCCCTTTTGGCGCTGCTGCTCCTGCGGTGCGGCAGGACCGTCCCGATCGCCGACATCGTCACCGCCCTCTGGGGGACCGGTGCCGCCCCGGACGCGCGCAAGGGCTCGCTGCAGGTGCACGTGGCCCGTCTGCGGGCGGCCCTGGGCGAGGAGTCCGGCGCGCGGATCCTGGTCACCGGCGTCGACGGCGGCTACCGGATGGAGCTGCCGGCCGACCGGCTGGACCTGCTGCGCCTGCGGGCGCTGCGCACGGGCGCCGACCGGGCCGAGCAGGTGGGGGACGCCCTGCGCGCCTATGAGCAGTTGCGCGACGCGCTGGCGCTGTGGCGGGGCCCGGTCCTGGAGGACGTGGTCAGCGCGGCCATTCATGAGGGCGACGCCCGGCACCTGGAGGACGAACTTCTTCAGGCCGCAGAGCACTGGGGCGCCCTGGGGCTGCGCCTGGGGAGGCACGGTGCGCTCCTGCAGGCCTTCAACCGGCTGGTTCCGCGCTTCCCCGAACGGGAGGAGCTGGTGCGCCAGCACATGGTGGCGCTGTACCGGTCGGGGCGGCAGGGGGACGCGCTCGCGGCCTTCGGCCGGGCGCGGCGCGCGCTGGTCGAGCGCTTCGGTCTGGACCCGGGACACGGACTGCAACGGACGTTCGAGGGGATCCTCAGGGGCGACCTCTCCGAGGCGGAGGCCGGCCCCGCAGTGCCGCGCCAGCGCACCGTGGGAACGGAGAACAGGGGCGGCACGGACGACACCGGGAACGCCGGGGGCACCGGGGACACTGGGGACACCACGGGAGCCGCCGGACCCCAGGCGAAGGCGCCGGCCGGAGCGTCCCGCCGCCAGGGCGCGCCTCCTCCGCGGCGGCCCCAGCCGGTTCCGGCGCAGCTCCCCGCGCCCCACCCCGGTTTCGTCGGGCGCGAGGCCGAGCTGGGGAGGCTGGACCGTCTGCTCGGGCGGCGCGACGGCGCGGCCCGCGCGCTGATCAGCGGCCCGTACGGCGCCGGGTGCACCGCCCTGGCACTGCGATGGGCCGCCGGAGTGGAGGGGTTCCCCGACGGGCGGCTCTACGCCGACCTGAAGGGGGACGAGGACGCCCGCCCGGGGCCGGGCGAGGTCGCGGCGCGCTTCCTGCGCGCACTGGGCGTCCCCGAGCCCTACCCCGACGCACCGGAGGAGCGCGCGGCGCTGCTGCGCTCGGCGCTGGCCGGTCGGCGGGTCCTGATGCTGCTGGACAACGCCCGCAGCGCCGGTCAGGTGCGCCCCCTGCTGCCCGGCTCCCCGCCCGGGGCGGTGATCGTCACCAGCAGGTACTGGCTGGCGGACCTGATCATCCGGGACGGTGTGCAAGCGGTGGAGGTCGGAGCGCTCTCCGAGGAGGAGGCCGTGGCGCTGCTGGCCGCCCGTATCGGCGTGGAGCGTGCCGGGGCCGACCCCGAGGGGGTCCGGCGCCTGGTCGGCGCTGCCGGGCGCCTGCCGCTGCCGCTCAGCATGGCGGCGGCGTGGCTGTCCACCCACCCGGGCGCCGCCCCCGCGGAGCTGGCGGCCCGGGTGGAGGACCGCGATGAGGACGCCCCCGCGGTGCGGATGGCCGCCGCGCTCGGCGGCGATCCGCGATTCCTCATCGGCGGTCGCGAGTAGACGGGGGAGGGCCCGGCGGGGCGATCGTCCCCGTGCACCCCGCCGGGCTCGACGCCCTTCCCCATGGAGCGCCGCTTCCCCCGCGAGCCGTCCGTCCTCCGGCTCGCGGGAGCCGGACCCCTCCCCGTGTCCGGCCCGCTTTCCTCATCGGAGAGGGCGCGGCCGCGGGGAAGCGCCGGCCGTGTCCGCCCCGATGCTCCCCAATGTGCACGAGGCCGCTTTCAGCGCACTGGCGGTCCGCTTTCAGTCGGGCCTTCAGGGGCGTCAGCGCCCCGGAAGCGCACCGCTCGAACCGTTCAGGACCGTTCAGGAGCGTTCAGGAGCGCCGGGAATCGCCCGACGAGGTGCGGACGCGCCCGGAATGGCCGGAAGCGGCCGAGGGGCGTGCGCGGTGGGGCGATCTAGGGTGCCCTCATGGGACGGGATGGTGTGGGCGGTGTGGTGATCGGTACCGACGCGGGCGGAACGTCGACCCGGTGCGTGGTCGCCGACCTGGGCGGGAGGGTGGTCGCCCGGGGGCGTGCGGGCGGCGGCAACCAGTTCTCCAGCGCCGACCCCGCGGCAGCCTTCGAAGAGGCCCTCCGCCAGGCGGTCACCGGGGCGCGTGCGGTGCTGGGCGCTGGGGCCGACGAGGTGGCCGCCGCGGTCTTCGGCGTGGCGGGCGCGTCGGCGGCCGGCCACGCGCGCGCGGCGGAGACGGCGGGGCGGGCCTGGCGGGGCGTCGGCCTTCCGGGGCTGCCGCGCGTGACCGACGACATCGCGGTGGCGTTCGCCGCGGGGACGCACGAGCCCGAGGGGGCCGTCGTCATCGCCGGTACGGGGGCGGTGGCGGCCTACGTGGCCGACGGGAGCGTCCGGCACCGGTGCGACGGGTACGGGTGGCTGCTGGGGGACGAAGGGTCGGCGGTGTGGATCGCCCTGGAGGGGCTGCGCGCGGCCCTCGCCGGCATCGACGGCAGGGGAGGACCGACCGTCCTTTCCGACCGCATGGCCGCCGCTTTGGGCATCGTCCCGGGGGACCCCCAGGAGTTCATCCGGACCGTCTACGCGCGTCTCCCGGCCGAGCTGGGCGGCCTGGCGCCCGAGGTGACCGGGGCGGCGGCGGAGGGCGACGCCCGGTCGGTCCGGATCTGCGATGAGGCGGCCGCCCGGCTCCTCGCGGCCCTGGACACCGTCCTGGCCCCCGGCGCGGCGGCGCCGGTCGTCGTCTCCGGGGCGCTGCTGGCGGGCGGACAGATCGCCGAGCGTGTGCGGGCGGGGGTCCGCGAGCGGTTCGGAACCGGGCCCCTCACGGCGGCCGAGGGTGTGCTCGGCGCAGCCGGCCTGGCCCTTCGCGCCGCCGGTGCGCCCCCCGAAGCGCACGCCCGCCTCATTTCGGGCGGCGGATGACGGGGGAACCGGCCGAATTCACGTCCGCACAGGGCGCGCGCGGGCCCCGGGAGTCGCTAGTGTCGTCCGCATGTCCCAGAAGAACGAAGAGAACGTCGATCCCGCGGGCTCGACCGTCATGTTCCAGAAGTTCGTTTCCGACAACAACGAACCGCAGGCCGCACCGCGTCGGCCCGTCACCCCCTACGTCCTGGCGGGCGTGGGGGCGGTCGTCGCGATCGCCATCATCGTCGGCGTGGTGGTGGCGTGGAGCTGACCGCCGCGGACGGACCGCACGAGGCGCAGTGAGCCCCACCTCCGCACCGCGCGGGGTGGGGACGCCGAACCGCCCGGAACAACCGGTTCGCGACCGGTCCGAGAGGCTGCTAACCTTAACGACGTCGGACGGAGCCGACCAGGCGGAATCCGGCACGCGCCATTAGCTCAATTGGCAGAGCAACTGACTCTTAATCAGTGGGTTCCAGGTTCGAGTCCTGGATGGCGCACAGAAGAAACCCCAGGTCAGACCGGCTTTCGCCCCGGTCCGAGCCTGGGGTTTCGTCGTGTGCGGGCTCCCGGCCCGGGCACGTGGCCCGCCCGGGGGCGGCAGCGAAGTGTCCTGCAGGTGTCGCCCGTCCGTCTCCTCTCCGCCGGTCAGATCCGGTTCGGCGTCGGCAGAGTCGAAATCGGCTTGACCACTCGGAGCCGTGGCCGTCGGTGCACGGCGGCCCGAACGGCCCGCGGGTACGAGCGCCTGAGCACCGGCTCCGAGGCCATGGGCGCCCTGAAGAAGGGGATGCCTGAGGTCCGCGTCGATCGGGCCGAAGGAATGAAGATCCTCTTGAAGGAGGACGGCTCCTGGCGGTCCTTGCTGAGGTCGGCCCAGAGCATGGACACGTCCCTCCAGATCACCGGGCCCCCGAAGAAACTGAGCGCTGGACATGACTGCATCCTCCATTGAGGATCTCCTTTCCTGGCTGGCTGCCAGGAAGGTCGAGGACCTCGTGGTTCCGGGCTACATCGACCGTACGCTGAACGAGGAGCGCCCGTTCCTCAACGTGTGGAACACCAGCGTCTATGTGGTCACCGACGAGGGGGCGCTGCGCATCGAGGATCGGCGGGCGTACGGCCGACTTCGCTTGTCCACGACCGACGGCCTCGCCGACGCTGAACAGGACCTCGACGAAGTCGTGCTGAACAGGGAGTACGGGGAGGAGTTCATGCCGGTGTCCCTGGAGTGGCAGTTCCTCGCTGACGGGCGTGACTTCAACACCCTGACCCGGGCCAAGTATGCGGCCGGGCCGGACTCCCGCCCTGAACGGGGCGTGGTCGACTGCATCGAGCTCGTCTTCGACGACTGCTGCTGTCTGTTCGTCGCTCCAGAGTGGGACGGCCTGAGTCTCGGTTCCCACGGCGCCTTCGCCCGCTGGACCGATTACCTGCACGAGGATCCCGAAGGCCTGCGCCGTGTGGTGGAGTGGATGCCCTCTTCCTGAACACGTCCTCGGCCTGTTCCTTTCCGCTCGGTACCGGGTCCGATGGAGGCTGGTGGGATGCGCCGAGGTCGTGTCCGCTGGAGTGGTGGAACTTTGGGCGTCGCCCGTGTGAGCGGTGCGGCCGCTGCGGCGCGATCGGCGGCCCCGCCCCGGGTGCGCGCCGCCTCCTCGCGGTTGATCTCGGGAGAGTCGGGGTAATACTCGCCGGTATTACCCCGACTCTCCCGAGATCAACGGGGGTGTCGATGCGGGCGGCCGGGGCCTCGGTGGAGGAGGCGGCGCGCAAACCGTCGCGTTTCCCGCTCCGCTCCTGCGCTGAGAACGCCGGGCTGAGAACGCCGGTCGGCCGCCGGGCAGATCGAGAAGGTTAAGGACCGGTGTTCGGACCGCAGAAAACGCCCCCTGCCAGACCGACCGGCGGGCGGTCCGGAAGGGGGCGTCGCCGCGCGGCGCGGGCCGCGCCCCCGTGGCGATGACCGCGCCGTCGTCGATGGCCGCTGTACGGGCTGTACGGGAAGCAAGGGGCGGCGGCCGCTCTTCGCCGTTGCCGACGCGAGCGGCCGCCGGACCTCTCTCCGCCCTCCCCAGCCGGCGCCCGAGGCGCCGGCTGCCGTCCTGGTCGGGCAGGGAACGCACCCTCGCCGCCTCGCGTGCGGTGGTGCCGCTTGATCCACGGCCCATCCTTCCCTCCGGCGGCTGTGGTCCGGTTGGACTACGGTTGGATCTCCCGCGCCACCCTGGACGCGGGAGCCGACGGCGGGCGCGGGGCCCGCCGGGGAAGGGAGCGCATGCGGTTCTCCATCCTGGGACCGCTTCAGGTCCGCGACGGCGACGGGCGTGAGGTGCGCCTGTCGCCCAAGCTCGCCGGGGTCGCCTCGGCGCTGCTGTGCGCCCGGGGGGCGCCGGTGGCCGACGAACGGCTCATCGACGTCCTGTGGGAGGACGACCCGCCGCGCTCCGCCCAGAAGAGCCTCCAGGTCTACGTGCACCACCTCCGGCAGGCCCTGGGCGGGACGGCCTCGGTCGCGCGCGGGCCCGGCGGCTACAGCATCGAGCGCTCGGAGGGCGACACCGACGCCGAGCGCTTCGACGGCCTGGTCGGCCAGGGGCGCCGCGCGCGCGAGCAGGGCGACCCCGCGCGGGCCGCCGCCCTCCTCCGCGAGGCGCTGGGCCTGTGGAAGGGCCCCGCCTTCTCCGGACTCGACTCCCTGCCGGTGGTGCGCGACGAGGCCGCGCGCCTCAACGAGCTGCGCTGGACCTGCACCGAGGAGCTGATGGACGCCGAGCTCGACCGGGGCCGCCACGCCGAGGTCGTCGCCGAGCTCACCGCCCTGGTCAACGAGCACCCGTTCCGCGAGCGCCTGCGCGCCCGGCTCATGCTGGCGCTGCACCGCTCGGGGCGGTCGGCCGAGGCGCTGGAGGTCTACCGCACCGGGCGCGGGCTGCTGGTCGGGGAACTGGGCACCGAGCCCGGCCGCGAGCTGCGCGACCTGGAGCAGGCCGTGCTGCGCGACGACCCGGCGCTGGCCGCCCCGGAGGCCGAGGGGGCGCCGCGTCCCGGCACCACCGGCACGCCCGTCGCCTCCGTCCCGCTCCCGGTGCCCGCGCAGCTCCCGGCCGATCTGCCCGACTTCACCGGCCGCGAGCGCGCGCTGGAGCGCATCCACGCCCACCTGGCCGGCGGCGGCCCGGTCCCGGTGGTCGCGGTCTCCGGGATGGGCGGCGTCGGAAAGACGGCCCTGGCCCTGCACGCCGCGCACGCGCTCGCCGACGAGCACCCCGACGGGCGGCTCTACGTGGACCTGCGCGGTGCCGAGGCCGAGCCGCTGGCCCCGGCGCAGGCCCTCTCCTTCCTGCTGCACGCCCTGGGCGTCGACGGGGCGGGCGTGCCCGACTCCCTGGACGCGCGGGCCGCCCTGTTCCGCAGCATGGTGGCGGGGCGCAGGGTGCTGCTGGTGCTCGACGGGGCCGCGAGCGAGGCCCAGGTGCGGCCGCTCCTGCCGGGCGCCCCCGGGGCGACCGTCCTCGTCACCGGCCGGCCCCGGCTGACCGGCCTGGAGGGCGCGCTCCTGGTGGACCTGGAGGTGTTCACCCCCGAGCACGCGGTCGAACTTCTGGGCAGGATCGCCGGGAAGGAGCGGGGCGAGCGCGAGCCCGCCGCCGCCGAGCGGATCGTGCGGCTGTGCGGCCACGCCCCGCTCGCGGTGCGCATCGCCGGGGCACGGCTGGCCGGGCGCCCCCAGTGGCGGCTGGCGCGCATGGTGCGCCTGCTGGAGGACGAGCGCCGCCGCCTCGACGAGCTCGCCTCGGGGGACAGGGCCGTGCGGGCGAGCTTCGCGCTGAGCCACCGCGCGCTGGGGGAGGGGGCCAAGCGCGCCTTCCGGCTGCTGGGGGCCCTGGAGGTCCCGGACTTCCCCGAATGGGCGGTGGCCGCGCTGATGGACGTGTCCACCGACCAGGCGCAGGAGTACATCGAACAGCTCGTCGACGCCCGGCTGCTCACCATCACCGAGACCCCCTGCGGCGGCCTGCGCTACCGGATGCACGACCTGATCCGGTTGTACGCGCGCGAGCTGGGCGAGTCCGACGAGCCCGAAGAGGAGCGGAGGGCGGCGCTCAGGCGGGCCTTCGGCGGGTGGCTGTGGTTGGCCGAGCAGGCCACCGAGTACATCCCGGGGCCCTGTTACGCCACCCTGCACGGGCAGGCGGTCCGGTGGCCGCTCCCGGCGCCGGAGGCCTCCGAGGCGCTGGCCGAGCCGATGCTGTGGTTCGACGCCGAGTGGCAGTCCATGGCGGCGGCGGTGCAGCAGGCCGGGGCGCTGGGCATGCACGAGGCCGCCTGGGACCTGGCGGGGTGCCTGGAGAAGTACTTCGACGTCCGGGGGCGGTTCGACGACTGGCGGCGCACCCACGAGAGCGCGATCGCGGCCTGCCGGGCGGCCGGCGACCGGCTCGGCGAGGCCGTGCTGCGGCGCGGGCTGGCCGACCTGACGACGTGGGCGACACCGCAGGGGCCCGGCGAGGCGATGTCGGGGATGCGGTCCGAGGCCCAGAGCGTGCTGGAGATGTTCACCGAGCTGGGCGAGCCGCGCGGGGTCGCCGACGCCCGGGTGATGGCCACCTGGGGGCTGGTCTCGCGGGGCGAGGCGCGCGCGGCGCACGAGTCGGCGCGGGAGGCGCTGCGGATCGCCGAGGAGGCCGACTACCTCGGCGGCCGGGCGCGCGCCTACCACGTGATGGCCGTCGCGGCCCACGAAGAGGGGCGCCTGGAGGACGCGGTCGCGCACCTGGAGAGGGCGCTGGAGCTGGCCCGGCTGCTGGGGAACTCGCGGTTCGAGGCGACGGCGATGCAGTTCCTCGGGGCGGCCCAGGCGCTGTCCGGCCGGGTGGAGACCGGCCGCTACCACCTGGTGCGCGCGCTGGACATGGCGCGGGCGATGGGGGACCGGTACGCCGAGGTGTTCTCCCTGATGTACCTGGCGCGGCTGTACACCGCCCTCGAGGACCCCGAGGCGCTGCCGACGGCGGAGACGGCGGTCGCGCTGAGCAGGCGCCACGGGATGAACCACCACCTCGCGGACTCCCTCTCGGTGGCGGGCGAGGCCCATCTGGTGGCGGGCTGCACGGCCGAGGCGGTCGCCGCGCTTGAGGAGTCGGTGCGCCTGTGGCGGACGCGGGGGTGGTCCTCGTTCCTGGCGGGCGCGCTGGAGGCCCTGGCCCGCGCCTACGAGGCCGACGGCCGCCCGGCGGCCGCAGACCGGACCCGCACCGAGGCCCAGGCCCTCCAAAGCCCGGCCCAGGACGCCCTGTGAGCGGGACGCGCGGCGACCAGGACGCACTGTGACCGGCGGCGGCGACCCCACGGGCACTGTGACCCAGTAGGCAGCCGGGATGGTCCGGCCACCCCGGAGAGTCCGGTAAAGTTGAACCCGTCGCCGACAGGAAGCCCCAGGGCAGCCGGACGCGGCGGGCGCCATTAGCTCAATCGGCAGAGCAACTGACTCTTAATCAGTGGGTTTGGGGTTCGAGTCCCTGATGGCGCACAGAAGAAACCCCAGGTCGGAACCGCTTTAACGCGAGTCCGCCCTGGGGTTTCGTCGTGTGTGGGCTCCTGGCGCGCTCCGATGCCGCCCCCTGCTCAATCGAGTTCGGCTCTGGGCGCAGGTCCAATGGGGCGGGTGGTGCAGGAACGGGGAGCACCGGTCACGCCGGCTCGGGCGTGCATCCCCCGTTGCAGCGGCGTTCCAGCAGGACCGTGTCGCGCCAGCGCCCGTCCAGGCGGGCGATGCGTTCGCGGATGCCGACGGTGCGGAACCCGGCCGAGTGGTGCAGGGCCAGGCTCGCCTTGTTCTCCGGGAAGATCGACGTCTGCAGGGTCCACAGCCCTTCGTCGGTGTCGGCCCCGGTGACCTGGCGGTGGATGAGCGCTTTGCCCACGCCCTGACCGCGGGCGTCCTCGGCCACGTAGACCGACGTCTCGGCCACGCCCGAGTAGGCGGCCCGGGGTGAGACCGGTGCGGCGGCGGCCCAGCCCGCCACCCGGCCGTCCCGCTCGGCGACCCATCGGTGGCCTTCGAGCCACTCGGCCTCCAGCTCCTCGGCGGTGGGCGCCTCGGTCTCGAAGGTGGCGTCGCCGGTGGCGATGCCCTCGGCGTAGATCCGCCGGACGTCCTCGGTGTCCCCCGGCTCCATGGCGCGCACCGACACGTCGGCGGGCAGGTCGGTGGGGCAGCAGGGGCGCGAGGCGAGCAGTCCCATGACCGCGTCGGCCGCGTGCGGCAGGCCGGTGCAGCAGGCGGGGTTGATGTGCACCCGGGTGGAGGTGCCCTCCTTGGCCAGGACGACGAACCCGACCTCGGCGAGCTTGCGCAGGTGGTGCGAGACGGTGGGCTGCCCGATGCCCAGGGCCGCCGCGAGTTCGCCGACCCCGGCCGCGCCCGGCCAGGCCGCCACGGTGTGCAGGAGGCGCACCCGGGTGGGTTCGGCCAGGCAGGCGAACCAGGAGGCGTAGGCCGCGGCGTCGGCGGGGTCGAGGTCGGGCGGGGCGGGGTCGTGCGTCAGCGTCATGGAACCAGTATCGACCATGATCGATGGTTGATTCCATCGATGGGGATCGATAAAGTTCCATTCGATCGACCGACATCGATGGAAGGTGGAGCGTCATGGTGCCGAAGAATGCGGAAGGGCCACCGGTCGTGGTCGTCGGCGCCGGGCCGGTGGGACTGGCCGCGGCGGCGGAGCTGGTCGACAGGGCCGTGCCCGTGGTCGTGCTGGAGAAGGGCGCGCGGGCCGGCGCGGCGGTCGCCGAGTGGGGGCACGTGCGGCTCTTCTCCACCTGGCGCGACCTGGTCTCCCCGGCCGCGGAGAAGGTACTCGCCGGGACCGGGTGGCGGCACCCGGATGAAGGGTCGTACCCGACGGGGGCCGACTGGGTCCGCGACTATCTGGAGCCCTTGGCCGAGGCCCTGGGGGAGCGGGTGCGCTTCGGCACCGAGGTGGTGGGGGTGAGCCGCCGGGGCCGCGACCGCGTGGTCGACACCGGTCGCGAAGAGGAGCCTTTCACGGTGCGGGTGCGCACGGCCGACGGGGCCGAGGAGCGCCTCCTCGCCCGGGCGGTCGTCGACGCCTCGGGGACCTGGGGCGCCCCCAACCCGCTGGGCGCCGACGGGCTGCCCGCGCTCGGCGAGGCCGCGGCCGACCGGGTCTCCTACCGGGTCCCCGACCTGTCGGAGGAGGCCGTGCGGGTGCGGTACGAGGGACGGCGCACGGCCGTGGTGGGCAGCGGGCACTCGGCGCTGACCGCCCTGGTGCACCTGGCCGAGGCCGCCGAGCGCGACCCGGGCACGCGCGGGGTGTGGGTGCTGCGCCGGGGCGAGGTGGGCGACGCCTTCGGCGGCGGCGCCGACGACCAGCTGGCGGCCAGGGGCGCGCTCGGGCGCCGGGGGCAGCGGGCCGTGGAGTCCGGGAACATCACCGTGGTCACCGGTTTCCGGACCGCGGAGGTCCGCACGGGCGCGGCGGGGACCGTGCTGGTCGGCGAGGACGGCCGCGAGCTCGACCCGGTCGACGAGGTCGTCGTGCTCACCGGGTTCCGCCCGGACCTGTCCCCGCTCTCGGAGATCCGCCTGGCCCTGGACGCGACCCTGCAGGCACCGGTGGGGCTGGCGCCGCTGATCGACCCCAACGTCCACTCCTGCGGCACGGTCTACCCGCACGGCGCCCGGGAGCTGTCCCACCCCGAACCCGGCTTCTACCTGGCAGGGATGAAGTCCTACGGGCGCGCGCCCACGTTCCTGGCACTGACCGGGTTCGAGCAGGTGCGCAGCATCGCCGCCGCGATCGCGGGCGACCGCGAGGCGGCCGAACGGGTGGAGCTGGTCCTGCCCGAGACCGGGGTCTGCAAGGGGTCGGGCCTGCCCGACGCTGCCGAGGCCGCCGAGGCCGACGCCTCCGAGACGGAAGCGGACTCCGGCGGCTGCTGCGGCCCGGCCGCGGGCCCCCAGCCGGTCGAGTCGCCGCTCCCGGTCTCCTCCGGGCGCCAGTGACAAGCCCCCCGGGGCGGTGGCCGGACCCGCGCACGACACGGGACCGGCCACCGCCCCGGCCGCTGCGCGAGGGGAGGGGACGGGCGGCCGTCAGTCCTTGACGGCGACCTGGAGCCCGTGTTCGTAGGGCAGTCCGTCGTACGTCCGGACCCTCGTGAACCCCACCCGGCGCAGCCACCCCTCGTAGTCGGTCGCCGGGTAGGCCATCCCCTCGCCGCTGGCCAGGATGTTCAGGTACAGCGACAATCGGGCGGAGATGATCCCGCCGCTCTCGTCGGGTGCGGCGTTGTACCCGTAGAGGAAGACCTTCCCGCCGGAGGGAAGGGCCTCGTACGCCTTCGACAGCAGCCGGAGGATCCTCTCTTCGGAGAACACTTCGAGGACGTGGCTGAAGAGGACCGCGTCGCACCCGGTGGGGAAGTCCTCTTCGAACATGTCGCCGGCCCGGAAGAGCACCCTCTCGGCGAGGTCCGCCGGAAGGGCCTCGCCCGCCCGCTTCACCACGCTCGGCAGGTCGAAGACGGTCACCCGGGCCTCAGGGGAGCGCCGCGCGATGCTGATCGCCGTCGTTCCGTCCCCGCCGCCGACGTCGAGCAGGCTGCGGACGGCGGACAGCTCGGCGTTCTCCACCAGTCCGGGCATGGACTGCAGCGTGAAGGCCGACATCGCGGCGTGGAACACCGACTCCAGCTCCCGGTCGTGGGACAGCCGCGCGTAGAGGGAGTCGCCCGCCCCGGTGTAGTCGTCCAGGGCCGCCTTGTTCGTGCCCGCCCGCAGCCCTCGGGTGGTGTGCGCGAACGCCGGGTAGTAGATCCGCTGCCAGCCGATCAGGATATGGCGCCAGCTGTCCGGATCGTCCGTCGACAGGTGCTCCTCGGCGACGGCGGAGTTGCGGTAGACGTCGCCGTCCTTGTCGACCAGTCCGGTCGAGCACAGGGCGAGCAGAAGGACGCGGAGCTTGTGCGGGGGCACCCCGGTGGAGGCGTGGACGTCGTCGAGCGTCGCTTCCCCGCGTTCGGCGAGCAGCCCGAACAGGTCGAGGTCGAGGCCGGCCACGATGGCGTTGAACAGGGCCGGGGCGTTCGCGATGAGTTGGAAGCGTTCGAAGAGGTCGTCGTTGCGGCGGGGTTCGGGCAAGGGACCTGCCCCCTTCCGGGGTGAGAGCGGGCCGGGGGTTAGGAACGGGCGGTCCGGGCATCGCCGAAGAGCCGTTCCACGCGTTGCCGGTACTTCTCGGCGGAGGCGACGTCGTCCACGACGATGCAGTAGATGACGTCCCTGTCGTCGGTGTGGAGGTCGCTGACGAGGACGACGCCCGTCCGGCTTTCGTGGTCGTAGGCGAGTCCTTCGGCCGACAGCCGGGCGACGGCGCTCTCGAACGAGGGCACCACGAGCCCGACGTGCTCCACGAGGACCCGGCTTCCGGGGTAGTCCCGGCCGACCACGCGGTGCCCCACGATCGCGTAGACGTGGGTCGACCCGGTGACCCTCCCGTTGTACTCGGTGAAGAACAGGCGCCCGTCGGGGGTGACGACGGCGTCCATGCTCACTCGCCCGCGGTGCCCCATGTCCCACAACAGGCGGCCCATGCGGCGGCTGTGGACGGCGAGCTCGCCGCGTGCTCCGGAGGGCAGGCGGCACGCCGGCATCACCTGGCCGCGCGGTGTCGGCGCGTAGATCAGCTCCCCCTCGCCCGCGAGCTCCACCCCCGCATCGGTGAGCAGCAGCTCCGCGAACACGGACGCGGAGTCGGGGAAGTACCTCTCGACCACCAGCCTGTGGCGGCCACCGCTGGTCAGCCGGTCCCACTCCGCTTCGAGATGCTTCCGGGCGGACTCCGGGTCCGGCAGCACGACGGCCCGCGGAGCGCCCCGGGGGGTCACCCCTCCGTGTCGGCTGAGGATCTCGTTCCCCTTGCTCGCTTGGCGGTACTCGTGCTTGACGATGACCGGCGCGCCTGCGCCGAGCAGCCGCTCCACGACGTCATGGGCCATCGACGGGTCGCTGCAGACGGCGCCTTCGGGCACCGGGACCCCGGTGCCGGAGGCGAGGGCGCGGAAGGCGGCCTTGCTGTTCGCGAGCGCACCACCGGACTGCATGATGAAGTCGCCGCCCGGTACCGCGTCCCCGATTCCGAGGGCGCGCGCCAGGGCGACGATTCGCGGGTCGGGGTACAGCATGACCACCTCGTCCACGGGGCGGCCGGCGATGGCCTCGTGGAGCGCCCGGTGGAACGACGGGTCGGCGATCCGCTCCGCCGACAGGTGCTCCTGGGAGTGCACGCGGGCGGGGGGAACGACGATGCGCAGCGATGCGGGGTCCGTTCCGGTCAACGAGGTGACGTAACCCAGGAAGACGTCGGTCGGGGCGTGCGGGAGGACGACGGTGTCGCCGTCCTCGGCGAAGAAGAGCGTGCGCTGGGCGTACCAGCAGGCCGTGGCCTCCCGCGCGCGGTCCGCCCCGTCCAGCTCTTCGGTGAAGTCGTTGCCGATCAGCAGTCGAGACATCTCATCCCCACTCGTTAGGAAGGCTCGGTCACTCCGTCCGGGAGGGCGCGTCGGGTTCGGAGCTGTTCTCCACGGCGAGCCGGCGTGCTCCCAGCACCGCCGCGCCCAGGGCGGCCAGCGCGCACACCGCCGGGAGCGCGAGGGCGCGGCCCGAGCCCAGTTCCTCGGTGACGACTCCGGCGGCCCATCCACCGACCGCGACACCGGTCGCCATCGCCGTGGTCTCGATGCTGATCCCTTCGGTCAGCACCCTTGAGGGCAGCAGGCGCTCCATGAGGACCACGCCGGCGATGCCCACGGGGGCGACCGTGAGTCCGACGACGAACATGGCCGCCGCCAGGCTCCACATACCGCCGGCCAAGGGCAGCAGCCCCAGGGCGACCGCCTGGGCCGCGAGGCACCGGATCCACAGTCGGTCGGGAGGCAGCTCCCACGAGCGCGCCCCGTACCACAGTCCGCCGAGCATGCTGCCGACGGCCAGCACCGCCAGGAGCGGACCCGTCGCGCCTTGGGAGCCGAACGCCTCGGTCTTCGCGACCACGGCGAGTTCCAGCGCTCCGACGATGGCCCCGGCGAACAGCATCGCGACCGCGATCACCGCCATGCCCGGGACCACGAGGGCGGATCCGCGTTCGCCGGGTGCGCCCCGCGCGGGGGGTTCGGTGTTCTTCTGCAGGGCCATGGCGGTGGCGCCGCCGACGGTCATCACCAGGCAGGCGGCGATACCGGCGAGATGGTGGACGCCGGTCGCCAGTGCCGTGACGATGACCGGGCCGGAGATGAAGGCGACTTCGTCGACGATCGCCTCGAACGAGAAGGCGGTCTGCACCTTCGCCTCGCCCGCCCGGCCGTCCCCGCGCTGCAGGATGTGCGCCCACCGGGTCCGCACCATCGTCCCCGTCGAGGGGCGGGAGAGCCCGGCGAGGGCGCCCGCGGCGCAGAGCACCGCGAGCGGCGCCCCGTACTCGGCCGCGGCCATCAGGGCCACGAGGCCCACGAAGTGCAGTGCGGCCAGCGCCAGCAGCACCCGGCGCTGCCCGTGCCGGTCCACCGTCCGCCCCACCACCGGGGCGGCGACCGCGTAGCCGACCATCGTGGCGGCCGCGACCGTGCCGGCGGCCGTATAGGACCCGGAGACCGTCGAGACCAGCAGGACGACCCCCAGCCCGAGCATGGCGACGGGCAGCCGGCCGACGAACGCGGCGAGGGAGAATGCGGCCGCTCCGGGGACGAGGAACAACTCTCGATACTTGTGGATCACCGATGGTTCACTTCTAGACGGGCCCTTCGGCGTGCGTTCAGTGGTCGCATTCGGTCAGCCGTGCGCCATGTGCGCTGAGGCCGGGCCGTGCCGCCCGGTCGAGCGGCCCAGGTCGTCGCGCATCGTTCTGAGGAGCCGGACGGCGTCGTCCCGCTTGGTCTCCGGCGCTTCATTCCCGAGGTATTCGGCCAGCCCACGGGCCGCATCCTCGTCGATTTCGGCCCTCAGATCGCTCAGGACGTTCGCTGTGGTCCTCTGGGGGAAGTGCATCGCCTTGGCCGCGTCGAGGAACCGTTCGGCCACGTCGTCGGCGATCCTGTTCCGCTCGACCCCGGCCTGGAGGGCGAACCGGAAGTCGACCATGGGCGTGGAGAGCGCGCGGAGGCTCTCGGGATCGTAGACGATGGCGACTTCGTCGTCGGCCTCGATCTCCCCTGAGGCGTAGGCCTCGTAGATCCGTCCCACTCCGACCACACCGAACGGGGCGCACTCCACCGCCCGCAGCGCCCCCATGCTGGAGGAGCCGTAGACCGCTATGCCCGCGTCCGCGGCCCTGAGCACCTCCTTGGGGGAGACCGAGAGGTCGCTCAGGAAGCGACCGTCGACGATCCCGATGGCGCATGGCGGCTCATCCCGGCCCATCACGGAATCGATGTCCCCGCGCGCGATCGGAGGCAGGTATTCGGCCTCCAGCTCTCGGGAAGCGGATTTGTGGTCGAGACTGGGACCGAGGAAGACGACCGGGTACATGGTCTCCCCAACTATCGGAAATTCGGCCTCGCGGCACGGCGCCCCGGTGCTTCTCAGACCGAGGCCGTCGCGTGCCCCTCCTCCTCGGCGGCCAGCGACCGGACGGCTCGGCGCCACGCCTCCCCGCCCCGGGCGCCGATGCGGCCCTGGTCCGTCGCCCAGGACTCCAGGACCGGCACGATGACGCGGACGACGCCCACCGGTATCTGCGGAGGGGACAGGTCGACCGCGATCACCCGGTCCGCCCCCGCCGACTCCAGCCGCGACAGCATCAGCGCCACGTCCTCCATGACGTCGTCGGAGGGGTGCGACTCCACCTCGTCCAGTCCGACGGTCCGGTCCGCCGGCTGCCAGGCCCACGAGCCCTTGTCCACCGTGGAGGAGCGCCGCACGTGCATCTCGTACTTGGACACCTCGGAGCCGGGGAGGCTGATGTCCTCGCGCATGGCCTGGACGTCGACGGCCCGGGCCTGGGCGCACTCGGTCAGGGCGCGCAGCAGCGCGACCTCGGCGTCGGGGTGGGTGCCGTAGCCTGCGTGGCCCCGCGAGGTGCGGTCGCCGATGTCCTCGCTCGTGGCCGCGAAGAAGCCGGGGATCCCCAGATCCGAGGTGATGTCGGCGATGCGCACCTCGACGCCGGCCGCCGTGAACCGCTCCACCGCGCGATGGGCACGCGGTGGGAGGCCGTCGAGGCGGACGTGGGGGTGCAGGCCGCGGAGGCGGTCGACCGCGCCGGCGGTGGCACCGCCCAGGTGCCCGTCCTGTTCCAGCACCTGTGGCAGGTAGTTGCTGACCAGTTCGGCGAGGGTCATCGAGTCGCGCTCGATCACCTCGCACAGCGCATGGCAGAGCGCCTCTTCGATGCTGTTCCCCGACGCGAGCCCGTTGGTGGTCGTGATCCGGTAGCAGGGCTGCTCGTGCAGGCGCGCCTGGTAGGCGGCCCCGTCCTGCGGAACGAGGACCGACTCCTCGTTGAGCAGGTCCCAGCCCCGGACCCAGGAGATCGGCCCGTCGTCGCGGTAGTCCCGGGTGAGTTCCAGGTTGCAGTCCCCGGGGTGCAGAACGTTCCTGCCGGCCGCGGCGAGTTCGTCATAGGAGGAGACGAGGTCGGGCCGCAGCGGCAGCCAGGCGGAGAAGCGCTCGATCGCCTCCATCGCCGCGCTGATCCTCGCGTCGACCGGACGGAACCCCTTCCCGCTGTAAACCGAGATGCTGTCGTTGGAGCGGGGGATGATCGCGCTGTAGACGGGGATCCCTATGTAGTCGAGCCCGGTGATGTCGGCCAGGCGGGTGATCCCCGCGCGCCGCAGATGAGGTGCGATGTTCTGCCAGGTCTCCTCTGCGGCGATCTCCCGGTGCACACCCGGCCCGGACGTCTTCTTCACGTGCGAACGCAGTTCCATGGGCCCTCGTCGGCGAATGGGGGGCGGACGTCGCGGAACGCCCAAGGGAGACGGATGAACGCCCCCTCGGGCGCGCTCACTGGTCCCCGTGTGGCGGGGGACCCGCGTGCCTCCTCTCAGGCGACTGCCACTGAGAGCGGGCGTGCTAGCGGACCGTCTGGGCCTTCGGTGCGGCGAAGAACGAGTCGCCGACGCCGCGGACCGTCTGGGCCTTCGGTGCGGCGAAGAACGAGTCGCCGACGCCGCGGACCGTCTGGGCCTTCGGTGCGGCGAAGAACGAGTCGCCGACGCCGCGGACCGTCTGGGCCCTCGGCGCGGTGAAGAACGAGTCGCCCGCGCCGCGGACGGCCGTGCCGGCCCGCGCCTCCAGGAACGACTGCAGCCGGTCGGGCCCCAGCTCGGCGAGGCCGTTCAGATCCCCGCAGGGCCGGGAAACCTTTTCAGACATGTCGAGTCTCCTTTGGAATCCTCCGTGGTCATTCCGATCCGGAGTGCTGAAAAGCGCAGAATGAAAATGCATCGGAGAGTGGACGGGCGTCGACCGCTCTCCGGTGGGCATCCGTTGATTCCGCACGGCGGGGCCGACGCTACCCGGCGCTCGGGCTGCATGGCAGTAGCCCTTGAGTGAGGAAAGACTGTCCGGTCGCCGGACCTGCTGCAGGAGGCCGGTTCGAATGATTGCTTCTTTGTGGGGTTGACGCGTTTGAGCGCCTCTTGTAATTTCGCTGAATGCCCTGGTTTCGAAGGAGGCGGGAATGCTGCTGAGCAGTTTCGACGAATGGTCTCCGCTCAAAGAAGTCGTCGTCGGTTCGGCCGCCAATTACACCTCCCATGAGCGTGAACTCTCCTTTGAACTCTTCTTTCACGAGCACCTGAAGTCGGAGTGGTATTACCCCCGGCTGTCCCCTGCGCGCGACGGCGGCGGGCGCAGGCCCGGCCGCTCGCCGATCAAGCAGCGCTACGTCGACGAGCTCAACGAGGACCTCGAAGGGATCGCCAAGACGCTGGAGTCGCTCTCGGTCAAGGTCCTGCGCCCGATCGACGTGCACGAGTCGACCGCCGAGGTGAGCACGCCCGCGTGGTCGGCCGCCGTCGTGCCGCCGCTCAACGTCCGCGACATCGCGCTCGTCCTGGGCGACGAGATCATCGAGACCTCGCCGATGATCCGGTCCCGCTACTTCGAGACCCAGTTCCTCACCGGGATCTTCGCCGACTACTTCCGCCGCGGCGCGCGCTGGACGGTGATGCCCCGGCCGCTGATGACCGACGCCTCCTTCGACCCCTCGTACGCGGACAACGCGGCCGGCGGCCCGATGGAGCCGGTCGCCGGCCGGGAGCCCTCCCCCTACGACGTCGGCTTCGAGATCATGTTCGACGGGGCCCAGTGCCTGCGCCTGGGGCGCGATGTGGTCGCCAACATCTCGACCGCCAACCACGCCATGGCGGTCGACTGGCTGGAGCGCCACCTCGAAGGGCGCTTCCGGATCCACCGGGTCCACCGCCTCAGCGACAGCCACATCGACAGCATGGTGCTGGCCCTGCGCCCGGGCACCCTCCTGGTGCGCTCGGAGGAGGTGGCCGAGTACCTCCCCGAGCCGCTGCGCAGGTGGGACAGGATCGTGGCGCCCGCACCCGGCGAGGACGCCTTCCCGCGCTACGAGGACGACGACCTCGTGCTCACCACCCCGTTCATCGACCTCAACGTGCTGTCGGTGGACCCGGAGACGGTCCTGGTCAACGAAGCGTGCCCGGACCTGGCGCGGACCCTGGAACGGCACGGGTTCACCGCCGTTCCCGTCCGGCACCGCCACCGGCGGCTGTTCGGCGGGGGCTTCCACTGCTTCACCCTCGACACGGTCCGGGAGGGCGGGCCCGAGGACTACCTCTACGGCTGAGATGGGGTGTGGCGTCCGGCCGGACCGCCGGCCTCAGTACCCCCGCCACTCGGGCGGGCGCTGCTCCGCGAACGCGAGCGGCCCCTCCTCGGCGTCCCGGCTGCGCATGCGCTTCTCCTCCCACGCGTACCGGGTGGCGAAGGCCTGTTCCACCGACATGCCGGCCGACTTCGCGGCGGCCTCCTTGATGGAGCGGACGGAGAGGGGCGAGCAGCGCAGGACGTCCCGGACCCAGCCGTCGGCGCAGGCGCGGAGGTCCCCCGGCGGTACCACCTCGTTGACCAGCCCGAGCTCGTACGCGCGCGCGGCCGTCATCCGGCGCCCCGTCATCAGGTACCCCATGGCGGTCGTGAAGGGGATCTGCCGGGACAGCCGGAAGACGCCCCCCGCTCCGGGAACGAGTCCGCGCCGTGCTTCGGGAAGGGCGAACTCGGCGTCCTCGGACGCCACGACGATGTCGCAGGCCAGAGCGAGTTCGAACCCGCCTCCCAGGGCGTATCCCCGCACTTCGGCGATGAGGGGTTTGACCATATCGAAGCGTTCGGTCAGCCGCGGCCACCCCGGACGCCCCCGGCTGCCGAACGTGGTGGGCTCCGCTTCTCCCGACCGGATCTGCGCGGCGCGCTCCTTGAGGTCCTGCCCGACCGAGAAGGCGCGCTCCCCGGCGCCGGAGAGGACACCGACCCAGATATCGTCGTCGGCTTCGAAGTCGTCCCAGACCTCCGCGAGTTCTTCGTGCATGCGGGTGTCCATGGCGTTCAGCACGTGGGGGCGGTCGAGGGTTATGCGTGCGACGCGGCCGTGTTTCTCGTATCGGACTCTGGGCCCCTGGCCGGCTGTTTCCGTTTCCGCCGCGGGAGAGCTCATGGGGCCCAAGTTATCAACGGCGGTCTTCTCCAGGTAGTCCCTTGATGAGAGGGGAGGGCGAAAAGACTGATGAGAGGCGTCCGAGCTCCGGATACGGAGGGCGCGGGAGGGTGTTCCGGCGCTGGAACGCCCGAATCGCACCCGCGGATCACCGCGGTCGGTACCGCTCTGCCTCCGCATTCCTATACACAGCACGAACTGCTGGAGATCTTCGGGATCGAGGAGCCCCGGATCAGGTCGGTGTTCCTGAACAGCGCGATCGACCGGCGCCACCTGACCCTGCCTCCGAAATCCCCGAGCGGGGGAATGGTGCAGGAGACGCAGGGGGACCTCCTGCGCAGACATGTGGACAGCGGCCTGTCCATGGGGGCCTCCGCGATCCGGGCGTGCTTGAAGCGGGCGGGCGCGGACGTCTCGGACGTCCGGTACCTGTGCTGCGTCTCCTCGACGGGGTTCATCACGCCGGGGTTCAGCGCGCTGCTGATCAAGGAGATGGGGATCCCCACCGCCACTTCGCGCCTGGACGTCGTGGGCATGGGGTGCAACGCGGGGCTCAACGCCCTGGGAGCGGTGGCGGGGTGGTCCGGGGCCCGCCCCGGGGCGCTCGCGCTCATGGTCTGCATCGAAGCCTGCTCCGCCGCCTACGTCTTCGACGGGACGATGCGCACGTCGGTCGTGAACAGCCTGTTCGGCGACGGTGCGGCGGCGGTCGCGGTCCAGGCCGGCGCCGAGCCCGCCGGGGGAGGGACCGCAGGGGACGGGGCCCGAGGGGGCGCGCCCGCCCTCCTCGGGTTCGCCAGCGAGATCGTCCCCGAGGCCTCCGAAGCCATGCGCTACGACTGGGACGAGACCCACGGCCGGTTCAGCTTCTCCCTCGATCCGGACATCCCCTATGTCGTGGGGGCGCACGCCGCGGAGCCGGTGCGGCGCCTCCTCGCGGACGCGGGACTGCGCCGCTCCGACATCGCGCACTGGATCGTGCACTCGGGAGGCAAGAAGGTCATCGACGCATTGCGCGTCAATCTCCGGCTCACCCGGCACGACCTGCGGCACACCACCGGTGTGCTCCGGGACTGCGGGAACCTGTCCAGCGGATCGTTCCTCTTCTCCTACGAACGCCTGCTCGCCGAGGGGGCGGCGGTCCCGGGGGACCACGGGGTGCTGATGACGATGGGCCCGGGATCGACGATCGAGACGGCGCTGCTGCGGTGGTAGCGGCACCGAGGGAGAGGAGAGGAGCGCAGGGCATGAACGCGCGCAGTGACATGCACGAGATCGACGAGGAGTTCGAGTTCACGCTGGAGGTCGACGGCACGCGCCCGCTCGCCGAGCTCACCGCGGCGCTGAACGGGGTGTGCGACCGCGTCGAGGAGGCCTCCGGGCCGGCGGTCGTCGTCCTGTGGCCCGGCCCCACCTCACCGGACGGCCGCTCCTGGCCCGGGAAGGTGGAGATCCGGGAGGTCGGCCGCTGGGAGAAGGCCGTGCGGCGGCTGGAGCGCCTCGACGCGGTGGTCATCGGGGTGATCCGCGGGACCTGCGGCGGCCCCGCGCTCGACCTCCTCCTGGCGAGCGACTACCGGATCGGGAGCACGGACATGCGGCTGCTGATGCCCGTCAATGAGGGCCAGTTCTGGCCCGGCATGGCGGTGCACCGGCTGGTCCACCAGGTGGGGGCGGCGCGGACGCGGCAACTGGTGCTGTGGGCCGACGGGATCACCGCCGACCGCGCCGGCGAGCTGGGGCTGGTCGACGACGTGGCCGCGCAGGTCGCCGACTCGGTGCGGGCGGCGGCCCTGCTGCTCGGCCGCATCGCCGGCCCGGAGCTCGCGGTCCGGCGCCAGCTGCTCATGGAGGCCCCGACCACGGGCTTCGAGGAGGCCCTCGGCGCCCACCTGGCCGCGTGCGACCGGGAGCTGCGCCGGTTGGGCGGCGCCGAGCCGGAGGGGGCGCGTCCATGACGGCACCGATCGCCGCGCGGGTCGAGGACTGGCGCGCGGCCATGCCCGCGCAGAAGGGCGCACTCGCCGACGATGCCGCGGCACTGGCGGGGTTCGTCCGCGCGGGTGAGGAGCTGCTCGCGGCGCTGCCCGAACGGCGGGACCGCGACCGGGGACGGCAGCGCACCGCCGACCGCGTCCTGGGGGCGTGCCGCGCGCTGCGGGGCCGGTTCATCGGCCTGCACGCCGACGGGGTGTACGAGGCTCTGACCCGGGGCGGGGAGCGGAGGGAGCGGCTGTCCGACCTCGCCTTCGCCGCCGCCGAGGCGTTCCCCGGCCTGGTGCCGACCCGGGAGCAGCTCGGCGCGGAGCGGCGGCACGTCCAGGAGGACAAGGAGGGCCGCGAGATCGACCAGGGCGTCTTCTTCCGGGGCCTGCTGCGGTCGCCGGACGCCGGCCCCCGCCTCATGGAGTCGATGCTGGCGCCCTCCCCGCGTGCGGAGCGCCTGCTCCCGGACTTCCGGCGGTCGGGACGGCTCGACCTGCCGACCGTACGGCTGAGGCGGAGCGGGCGGGCGGCCCATCTGACGCTCTGCAACGAGCACTGCCTGAACGCCGAGGACGACCGGCTGGTCGATGACCTGGAGACCGCCGTCGACCTGGTGCTCATGGACGACGGGACCGGCGTGGGCGTCGTCCGCGGAGGCGTGATGACCCACCCGCGCTACCGGGGACGGCGCGTCTTCAGCGCCGGCATCAACCTGTCGGACCTGCACGGCGGCAGGATCTCCTTCGTCGACTTCCTGCTGCGCAGGGAGATGGGGTGCCTGGGCAAGCTGATGCACGGGCTGCACCCGGAGCCGGACGCGGACGGCCTCACCCGGCAGGCGGTGCACAAGCCCTGGGTCGCCGCGGTGGACGCGTTCGCGATCGGCGGCGGCATGCAGCTGCTCCTGCTCTTCGACCGCGTCATCGCCGAGAAGGACGCCTACTTCAGCCTTCCGGCCGCCCAGGAGGGGATCGTTCCGGGCGTGGCGGGTCTGCGCCTGGGCCGGTTCACGGGGAGCCGGCTGGCGCGGCGGATCATCCTCTCGGGGCAGAGGATCCGGGCCACGGACCCGGAGGCCGGCCTGGTGTGCGACGAGGTCGTGGACGCCGACGCCGTCGAGGGCGCCGTGGAGCGGGCGGCCGAGGAGCTGGACGCCCCGGCGGTGGTGGAGAACCGGAGGATGCTCGCCCTCGCGGAGGAGCCGCCGGACCGGCTCCGGGAGTACCTGTCCGAGTTCGCCGCCGTCCAGGCGTCCCGGCTCTACAGCAAGGACGTCCTGGACAAGGTCGCAGCGGCGTGGTCGCGCAGCGGCCGGGCGCGGAAGGGGGCGGGTGACGGTGCTGATCGACGGGGCTGACCTGCACGGGTCCCTGCACCATCCGGTCCTGGGGTCCATCAACTTCCTGAACGAGATCATGGACCGGTACCCGGACGCGGTGTCCCTGGCGCCGGGAGCCCCGCAGCTCGCCCCGGTCGGGGGTGCGGACATCGCCGCCTGCGTCGACCGCTTCCTGGACCACGTCCGCTCCGTCCGCGGCGTGGACCGGGAACGGGCGCGCAGGCTCCTCACCGAGTACGGTCCGGCGCGCGGGCTGATCAACGACATCGTCGCCGACGCCCTGCGAGCGGCCGGCCACGTCGATGTCCCGCCCGAAGCGCTGGTCATCACCGTCGGCGCGCAGGAGGCCATGCTGCTCACCCTGCGTACCCTGTTCCGCCCGGGACGCGACGTGCTGGCCGTGGCCGACCCGTGCTTCGTCGGGATCGCGGGGGCGGCCCGCCTCCTGGACATCGGCATCGTTCCGGTCTCCGAGACCGAGGACGGCATCGACCTCGACCGCTTGGCGGCGGCGTGCCGAGAGGCCAGAGGGCGCGGGAAGCGGATCCGTGCGCTCTACGCGGCCCCGGACTTCTCCAACCCGTCGGGAAACCTTCTGGACCTCTCCCACCGCAGACGCCTGCTCGACCTGGCGGAAGCAGAGGACTTCCTCATCCTGGAGGACAACGCCTACGCGTTCACAGCACCGCCGGGGCAGGAGCTCCCACCGCTCAAGGCGCTCGACGGGGGCGGGCGGGTGATCCTGATCGGCACCTTCGCGAAGGTCTGCATGCCCGGGGCCCGGGTCGGATTCGTCGTCGCCGACCAGGAGGTGCGCTCCGGCGGCGGAGAACGGTCCTTGCTCAGCGACGCCATCACCGCGGTCAAGAGCATGACGACGGTCAACACCTCCCCCGTCTCCCAGGCCGTCATCGGAGGGATGCTGCTGGAGCACGGCGGGTCGCTCGACGCGATGGGCCGGCGGAAGGCCGCCCTGTACCGGCGCAACCTCGCCCACCTGCTGGAGGCGTTGGACCGCCGGCTGGCACCCGGGGGCGAGCCGCCGCCGGGGGTGCGCTGGAACCGTCCGCCGGGCGGGTTCTTCGTCCTGATGCGGCTGCCGGTGGAGGCCGGCGCCGAGCTGCTGGAGCTGTCGGCGTCGAAGTTCGGTGTGCTGTGGACGCCGATGGCGCCGTTCCACATCGGCGGCGGCGGGGCGAACGAACTGCGCCTGTCCTGCAGCTACCTCGACCCGGAGGGGATCGACGAGGGGGTCGCCCGTCTCGCCGGGCTCGTCCGCCACGCGGCCTCAGGGCGCGGAGGGGGCGGTGCCGGTGAACGCTGAACGGGCCGAGGCCGAGCTGAACGCTCTGGCGAGCCTGGCCACACCGATGGCGGTCCGGGTGGCGGCGACCCTGCGCCTGGCCGACCGCCTCGGCGGAGGGGCCCTCACCGCCGCCGAGGCCGCACGGGCCGCCGGCGCCGACACCGGGACGCTGGACCGCCTGCTGCGCCACCTGTGCACCGCGGGCGTGCTGCACCGGGACGGGGAAGGGCGCTACTCGCTGACCCCGGTCGGCGAGGTGCTGCGGGCGGACCACCCCTCCGGGGCGCGGGCCAGGCTGGACCTCGAAGGCGCGGAGGGGAGTGCCGACCTGTCCCTGACGGAGCTGCTCCACGCCGTCCGGACGGGCGGTCCGGCGTTCGACCGCTACCACGGTCGGCCGTTCTGGAGGCATCTGGACGCGGACCCGGCGCTGGCGGCCTCCTTCCACCACCGGATGGGAACGGCGGTGGGGCAGGACGCCCCCGCCATCGTCTCCGCGTACGACTGGGGCTCCCTGGGGCGTGTCGTCGACGTCGGCGGCGGGAACGCGACGCTGCTCATCGCGCTGCTCCGTGCGTACCCGGGGCTGCGGGGCGCCGTCGTGGACCTGCCCGGCGGCGTTGAAGAGGCGCGCCGGGGGCTGGCCGCGGCCGGGCTGCGGGACCGGGGCGAGGCGGTGGCCGGAAGCTTCTTCGAACCGCTGCCGGCGGGGGCCGGCGGGTACCTGCTGTCGGCCGTCCTCCACAACTGGGGGGACGGCGACGCACGGGCGATCCTTCGGCGCTGCGCGGAGGCGGCGGGCTCGCGGGGCCGGGTCTTCGTCATCGAGAAGCTCGGTCCCGACGGCCGGGCGCCGAGCACCGAGGCGGACCTGCGGATGGCCGCCTATTTCGGCGGGCGGGAGCGCGACCGCGACGAGATCGGCGAGCTCGCCGCGAGCGCCGGCCTCGCGGCCGTCGCGGTCCACGCCGCGGGGGCCAACGCGGTCGTGGAGTGCGCCGCACGCCGGTGACCGGCGGCCGGGGCGCCGCCGGAGCTCCCTGAGCCGACCGGGACCGGGAGACGGAGGGATGGAGGGGAGGAACATGAACGACGACGCGAGGGGCAGCGCCGCAGGGGAGGGCGCGCCCGCCCGTTGGCGCCCCTGCGGGCCGGAGGCGATGGCGCTTCCGACCCGCAGGGACGGCCCCTTCGACCCGCCGCCCGGGCTGCTCGCCGCGGGGCGGGCGGCGGCGCTGCGCCGGCTCGTCTACCCCGACGGGCATCTCGGCTGGCTCGTCACCGGCCACGCCCTGGGGCGGGCGCTGCTGGCCGATCCCCGTTTCAGTGCGCGTTCCGAGCACAAGCGGGTCCCCGTTCCCCGGCCGGGGGCGGATGTCTTCCTGGGCAGGCCCGCGCTGCCGGGATGGTTCGTCGACATGGATCCGCCGGAGCACGCCCGCTACCGGAGGCTGCTGGCCGGCCGGTTCACCGCCCGCCGGGTCAACACGCTTCGCCCGTGGATCGGGCGCGTCGCCGACGAGCACCTCGACGCGATGGCGCGCGCCGGTCCACCGGCCGACCTGGTGGCGGGGTTCGCCCTGCCCGTGCCGTCCCTGGTCATCTGCGAGATCCTCGGTGTCCCCCGTTCTGAGCGCGCGGAGGTGCAGCGCAACAGTGCCACCCTGTTCAGTCTGGAGGTGAGCGCTCAGGAGAGCGCGGAGGCCATGCGGGCGCTCACCGGCCACTTGGGGGAACTGGTCCGCCTCAAGCGGCGCCGCCCCGGCGACGACCTGCTGAGCGAGCTGGTCGCGAGCGACCTGTCGGATGAGGAGATCACCGGGACCGGGGTGTTCCTGTTCACCGCCGGGCACGAGACGGTGTCCAGCATGCTGTCCCTGGGGTCCCTCGCCCTGCTCCACCACCCCGAACAGCGCGACGCCCTGATCAGGGGGCAAGGCGCCCCTGAGAACGCGGCGGAGGAACTCCTCAGGTACCTCACCATTTTCCAGTTCGGAGTCCCCAGGACGCCGGTGGTCGACGTCGAGGTCGAGGGGCGGGTCGTCCGTGCCGGTGAGAACGTGACGATCTCCCTGCCCGTCGCGAACCGGGACCCGGAGGCCTACGACCGCCCGGACGAACTCGACCTCGGCAGGCCGGTGCGGAAGCACCTGGCGTTCGGGCATGGCGTCCATCTGTGCCTCGGCCAACACTTGGCCAGGGCCGAACTGCAGATCGGTTACGCGGCCCTGTTCCGGCGCTTCCCCGGGCTCCGGTCGGCGGTTCCGCTCGAGGAGGTCCCGCTGGCGGTCGACTCCGGTTTCTACGGGGTGCACCGGCTTCCGGTGACCTGGTGAACCGGCCGGTGCCGGGAGGCCTCCGCGGCGGGGTCCTCCGAGGCCGCCCGCGTCCGTCCGCGTCCGGTGGGCCCCGGTCACGGGAAGGGCGGCGCCGCGGGTGGGACGGGAGTCCGCGGCCGGGTCTTGACACGGGGCGGTCCGCCTTCAAAACTGGGGGCGCTACTTAGGTAAGGTTTACCTTAAGCATGGGCGCCGTCGTGCGTGCCCCCGTGCGCTGTGCGCCGTCCGTGCGTGGCTTCCCCACACCCCTCCATGAGACGAGGACCCAGCATGCCCGTCGAGGAATTCGACGTCGTCGTGGTCGGCGGCGGCCCCGCCGGTTCCACGGCCGCCACCCTCATCGCCGAGCAGGGCCACCGGGTGGCCCTGCTGGAGCGCGAGCGCTTCCCGCGCTACCAGATCGGCGAATCGCTGCTCCCGGCCACCGTGCACGGGGTGTGCCGGCTGCTCGGGGTGTCCGACGACATCGAGGCCGCGGGCTTCCAGCTGAAGCGCGGCGGCAGCTTCCGCTGGGGCACCGGCTCCGAGCCGTGGAACTTCCTGTTCGCGCTCTCGCCGCAGCTCTCCGGGCCGACCTCCTACGCCTACCAGGTCGACCGGATGACCTTCGACGACATCCTGCTCAAGAACGCCGCCCGCCGCGGGGTGGACGTCCGCGAGGAGTCCACCGCCCTGGAGGCCGTGCGCGCCGCCGACCGGGTGACCGGCGTGCGCTACACCGGCCCCGACGGCGCCAAGCGCGAGATCTCCGCACGCTACGTGCTGGACGCCTCCGGCAGCACCGGGCGCCTCAGCCGCGCCGTCGGCGGCGAGCGCCACTACTCCGAGTTCTTCCGCAACCTCGCGGTCTTCGGGTACTTCGAGGGCGGCGAACGGCTCCCGGGCCCCGACCGCGGCAACATCCTGTGCGCCGCCTTCGACGAGGGCTGGCTCTGGTACATCCCGCTCAGCGACACCCTCACCAGCGTCGGAGCCGTGCTCCACCGGGACCAGGCCGCCCGCATCCAGGCCGACCGCGAGGGCACCCTGCTCGCCTCCATCGACCGGTGCGCCATCGTGCGCGACTACCTGGCCGGGGCCACCCGGGTGACCGAGGGGACCTACGGCGAGGTCCGCGTGCGCAAGGACTACTCCTACGCCAACTCCCGCTTCTGGGCCCCCGGCATGGCCCTGGTCGGCGACGCCGCGTGCTTCATCGACCCGGTCTTCTCCACCGGCGTGCACCTGGCGACCTACGGCGGCCTGCTGGCGGCCCGGTCCGTCAACGCCGTCCTGGCCGACGGCATGGACGAGGCCCGCGCCTTCGGCGAGTTCGAGGCGCGCTACCGGCGCGAGTACGCCGTCTTCTACGAGTTCCTCTCGGCCTTCTACGACATGGACCAGCAGGAGGACTCCTACTTCTGGAAGGCCCGCAAGGTCACCGGCGCCGAGAACCTCACCTCCATGGAGGCCTTCACGACCCTGGTCGGCGGGGCCTTCTCCGGTGAGCGCGCGCTGGTGGACGCCGGATCGGTGGCCGAGAAGTTCGCCTCCTCCTCGGCCGACCTGGCCGAGGCCGTCGCCCGCACCGGCCCGGCGCAGACCCGGAGCGGGGAGCGGATGAACAACCTCTTCGGCACGCCCGTGGTGAGCGAGGTGATGCAGGAGATGAACAGCATCCAGCGCCGCGGGGTCGCCGGCCCCGGCACGGAGGAGGCGCCGCTCGTCGAGGGAGGGCTGGTCCCCTCCGCCGACGGCCTGAGCTGGGCCGAGCCGCAGGCCTGAGGCGTGCGCGGGACCACGGCTCGTGGGGCGGCACAGGGCACGCACAGCATGCCGCCGTGCGCATACCGCTGATCGGGGACGACGCCCGCATCGCCGAGGCGGAGCGGCGCGGACCCGCCGCCGAGGGCATCAGCGTCGACACCGCCGGGGCGGGGTGGGCGGGCTGTGGGCCGTCCCGCCCCCCTCCGTCCACCGAGGGGGGAACCGCCACTGCCGATCGCCGCTCCGCGATCCCCGTCCAGGCCGATCGCGGGGGAGCGGCACCGCACGGAGCCGGCGGAATCGTCGTTCAACGCCCGCTTCTCCGTTCGTCGGGGTTCGGAGGGGCGGCGCGCCAGGTCGATCGCACGCGGCCCCCGGCACGCCGTCGTCCCGTCGACGATCCCGCTGAGCCTGCCGTCCGACCGCAGCGCCCGGCCGGGGTGGTAGTCGCGGTGGACGAAAGCGTGCGGCTCTTCAGGCGCAATTTCTGAAGGGGAGGGCGGCCGGGCCGCAGCGCTTCGCGCCTCTGCCGAACCAGCGGATCCGGTGAGGTGCGACGTCAAACGCCCTTAAAAGGACGGGAAATCTCCGGTCAGGAATTCCGTGCGTTCCCGTCCGCTCCCGGCGCACGCCGCACGGGAGGGCGTTTCCGGCCTCGCAACTCGTTTACTGTTTCCCGATGTGCGCAGCGCGGAAGGGGCGTGCGCCGCTAGGGGGGAACACATGATCAAGGCGGCTCCCGCCTTCTTCAGCTGGTATGCGCGCATTGTCGCGGTGCTCTCGCTGCTGGCCTGGTTCTCGGGTTCGATCGACGATTGGCTCGTCCGGGTCGACCGGTTCGGCGTCGTCTATGCGCTGGGGTGGTGGCCGAGCCTTCCGTTCGCCGCGCTGATGCTGCTGCTCTCGGTCGGCCTGCGCCGCCGCAAGCGCTCCGCGCGGCGCATCATGCTCGCCGTCCTCGGCGTGGTGCTGGCGCGCACCGCCCTGTTCCTGGTCATCCTGCTCAGCCTCACCCCCGACGAGCGCCGCCTGGTCGGGTGGCCGGACGTCGTGGCCCTCCTGGCGGTCCCGTCGGTCCTGGTGGTCGCCCAGATCGCCTGGCTGGTCGCGGCCCGCCGCGAGTTCCCCGCGCTGCCCGACCCGGCCGACCGCAAGCTCGCCGCGGCCGTGTTCACCGCCTGCCTCCTCGTCCTGGTCGGACTGGGCGGCACGGTCGTCGCCGGGAACGACACGGGCGCCGCCGGCCCGGTCTGGCAGGACGTGGCCTATTCGCTGCTTCAGACCGTCTTCGGACCGCGGATCACCGGCGAGGCGCTGGGCGTCTCCGTGCCCGCCTGGGTCGATCTCCTCCTGGGCGTCCTCGGCAGCGGCCTGCTCCTCGTCACCGTGTGGGCCCTGTTCCGGCCCGCGCGCGCCGGCGGCGGACTCTCCGCCGACCAGGAGCTCGAAGCCCGCCGCCTCCTCGCGCGCTACGGCGAGGACGACTCACTGGGCTACTTCGCCCTGCGCGACGACAAGGAGACCGCCACCGCGCCGAGCGGCCGCGCCGCCATCGCCTACCGCCGGGTGGGACCGGTCTGCCTGGCCGCGGGGGACCCGATCGGCGACCCCGGGGCCTGGCCCGAGGCGATCCGCTCCTGGCTGGAGCGCTGCCGCGCCCACGCCTGGACGCCCGGGGTGCTCGGCGCCGGTGAGCGCGCGGCGGCCGCTTACGGCCGCGAGGGGCTGAACGTGCTCGAACTGGGCGACGAGGCCGTCCTGGACCTGGCGTCCTTCACCCTGGACGGGCGCGGCATGCGGCCGGTGCGCCAGGCGGTGCGACGGGTGCGCCGGGCCGGGTACACCGCGCGGGTGCGCCGGTGCCGGGACATCCCCGCCGACGAGATGGCCGACCTGATCGTGCTGGCCGACCGGTGGCGCGACGGCGAGACCGAGCGCGGCTTCTCCATGGCGCTGGGGCGCCTGGGCGACCCCCGCGACGGCGCCTGCGCCGTGGTGGAGGCCTTCGGCCCCGACGGGCGGCTGCGGGGCATGCTCGGCTTCGTGCCCTGGGGCAGGTCCGGCCTGTCGCTCGACCTGATGCGCCGCGACCCGGGCGCCGAGAACGGCGTCAACGAGTTCATGGTGGCGGCCCTGGCCGAGGACGCCGGATCGCTGGGCGTGCGGCGCCTGTCGCTCAACTTCGCCGTGCTGCGCGGGATCTTCGAGCGCGGGGCGCGCATCGGCGCCGGCCCCGTGCTGCGGGCGGCCTACCGGGTGCTGAGCCTGGCCTCCCGCTTCTGGCAGCTGGAGTCGCTGTACCAGGCCAACGCCAAGTACCGGCCCGAATGGGTCCCCCGCCTCGTCTGCTACCGCCGCCCGGGGGACCTGGCCTCGGTGGCCGTCGCCGCCGCGCGCGCCGAGGGGTTCCTGCCCGACCTGCGCGCACCCCGTGCGCGGGCCAAGGGGCCCTCCCCGGCGCTCCTGGAGGGCATCGCCCGGATCGAGCGCGAGGCCGACGCCGAGCGCCTGCCCCGCCGCCGCCTCTCCGAGCAGGAGCGGGTGCGCCACGCCAAACTCGACGCCCTGCGCGCGCAGGGCCGCGACCCCTACCCGGTCGGATTCGCCCCCACCGACACCGCCGCCGGGCTGGCCGCGGAGTTCGCCGGGCTCGCGCCCGGAACCGCCACCGGCCGTGCGGCCGCCGTCGCCGGACGCGTGGTGGCGGTCCGCGACCACGGCGGTGTGGGCTTCGCGGTGCTGCGGGACGCCACCGGCGACGTGCAGGTGATGCTCGCCCGGGACGCCGCCGGGGACTTCGGCGGCTGGAAGCGCCTGGTGGACCTGGGCGACCAGGTGGTCGTGGAGGGCGAGGTGGTCGCCACCCGCGCCGGGGAGCTCACGGTGGCCGCCGGCTCCTGGACGATGACCGCCAAGTGCCTGCGGCCGCCGCCGCGCACCCGGGACGCCGCGGCGCGGGCGCGGCGCCGCCACCTCGACCTGATCGTCGACCCGCGGGCCCGGCGGATGCTGCGCATGCGCGGCGACGCGGTGGCCGCCGTCCGCGACGCCCTGCGGGAGCGCGGCTTCCTGGAGGTGGAGACGCCCATGCTCCAGCCGGTGCACGGAGGCGCCGCCGCCCGTCCCTTCGTCACGCATATGAACGCCGTCGACGCCGACATGTACCTGCGCATCGCCCCTGAGCTCTACCTCAAACGGCTGCTGGTGGGCGGCGCGGGCAAGGTGTTCGAGCTGAACCGCAACTTCCGCAACGAGGGGACCTCCCCTCGGCACAATCCTGAGTTCACGATGCTCGAGGCCTATGAGCCCTATGGGGACTACGACACCGTCGCCGCGCTCATCCGCGATCTGGTGGTCTCCGCCGCGCGCGCGGCCCTGGGCACCACCGTCGTGGAGAGGGACGGCATCGAGTACGACCTGGCCGAGCCGTGGAGGGAGGTGACGGTCTACGGCGCGGTGTCGGAGGCCGTGGGACACGAGGTCACCACCGACACGCCCTTGGAGCGCGTGCGCACCCTGGCCGAGGCGCACGGTGTGGCGCCGCGCCCCGAATGGGGGCAGGGGCGCCTCGTACAGGAGATGTTCGAGGCGCTGGTGGAGGAGGAACTGGTCGCCCCCACGTTCGTACGGGACTACCCGACGGAGACCTCGCCCCTGGCGCGGGGGCACCGCGGCGATCCCCGCCTCGCCGAGAAGTGGGACCTGATCGTGTTCGGCCTGGAGCTGGGCACCGGGTACACCGAGCTGAACGACCCTGTGGAACAGCGCCAGCGGCTGACCGCCCAGTCCCTGCTGGCCGCGGGCGGCGACCCCGAGGCGATGCGCCTGGACGAGGACTTCCTACAGGCCATGGAGTACGGCATGCCGCCCGCGGGCGGTCTGGGGATGGGCATCGACCGCCTGCTCATCACCCTGACGGGCAGGACGATCCGCGACACCATCGCCTTCCCGCCGGTGCGCCCCATCGATCCCTGAGAGCGCGGCCCGTCGACGTCCGAAGCGCTCCTGCCCAGTAGTCCTCTCCTGCACAGTGCTTCTGCGCGGCACATCTGAGGTTCTCAGCAGGTCGGCGCGGTCGGGCGAGCGGGTCCGCCGCCCGGCCTCAGCGTCCGCCCAGGCTCCGCTCACGGCCCAGCCCCTGGGCCAGCTCGTCGGCGGCCTCGGCCACCACCTCGGGGAAGTCCACGTGGAGCATGTGGCCGGCCGGACGCACCTCGATGCGGCGGCCCTGCGGGCTCATCCGCGCCAGCGCCTCGTGGCGGCGCCGCCACTCCGGCGCGGCGGGCGCGCTGAGCACGGTCAGCCCGACGTCGGGGAACGGCCTCGCGCGCCGCAGCGCCGCCAGGTCGGCCGCCATCCGGTCGTAGGCGGCCAGCTCCGCGGCGGCCGCGCGCAGCGTGCGCGGGTCCCCGTAGCGCTCGCGGATCCCCTCCCGGGGGCCCACATCGCGCCCCGAGGCGCTCTGCCGCCCCACCACCGCGCGGCGCAGCGGCGGGCCCACCAGCGGGGCGAACGGCGCCAGCACCCGGCCGGCCGCGCGCACGAGGGCCTCCTTGGCGCGGGACGGGCGCGGCGGACGCGGCTCGTTGCTCGGGTCGACGAGGACCAGGCCGCACACCAGGTCCGGGTACAGCCGTGCGAACGCCTCGGCATGGAAGGCCGCCACCGAGTGGGCCGCCACCACCACGGGCAGGCCGGCCGCGGCCTCCGCCAGCCGGTCGGCCTCGCCGCGCAGGGTCGGGTGCAGGCCGTTGCGCTCGTAGCGCACCAGCGCGTAGTCGTCGTGCAGGAGCCGGACGACGCCGTCCCAGTCGAAGGCGGCGCCGCCCAGGCCCGGAACGCAGACGACGGTGTCAGTCGTCAGGGCCATGGGCCACCCCCAGTGCGATCAGCCAGACGGAGAACACCGAGACCTGCACGCGCTGGGCCGCTCCGACGTCCGCGCCCGCGGCGATGAGCCACAGGAGCACGCCCGTGGCCGCGAGCTGGGCGGCGGCGGGCACGGCGAGCACGGCCCGCAGACGGCCCGGCCGCCGGGCGCGGCGCGGCAGCGCCACGGCCAGCGCGGCCATCGCCGCCAGGCCGGCCGCGACGGCGGCGCTGCTGGTCACCGTGTGGACCGTGTGCGCCGCCGACAGCCGCCCCTCGGCCTCGGCGAGCGCGCACGCCGGGTCCGCCGTCACCGCGCAGTCCATGGGCACCAGGGCGTCGGCGGCCGTCAGCAGCCCGAACAGCACCAGCGCCGCCCACCCGGCCGCGCCGGCCGTCAGGGGGCCGGTGCGCCCGCGGTCCCGCCCCGCCGCCCAAGCGAGCGCTCCCACGGCGCCGGCGGCGGCCGCGAGCAGCCCGGCGGCCGCCTCGGCGGAGGCGAACAGCGGGCGGAAGGGCTGGTCGCGGGCGAAGAGCTCGCTCACATAGGCCGCACCGGGGTCCAGGCCGGTGGGAAGGGCCGCCTCCCACCAGAACGAGGAGTAGAGCACGCCCGCGGCGACCGCCGATGCGGCGAAGACGACGCGGCGCCCCATCGTGCTCTCCTCGATCCGTGCTCGTGGCCAGGCGGTCCTGTCGGCCCCGGCCGCCGCGCCGGCCCCGTCCGGGGCCGGGGTCCGCGGCGTTCGGTGCTCCTCCATCTTTTCAGGCCTCCATCCTTGCAGCCCGCCGCGTCCTCTGGGCGGCACGCCCGTCCGGCCCCGGATCCGGTGTCCTCGCAGCTCGCGGAGGTAGCGTGACGGCGTCACCGATCGGGCGGGGAGGCTGCGGTGCCGGGGAGCGGCGGACGTGTGCGCGATCCGGCGGGGCGCGAGCGCGGCGAGCGGATCCGCGAGTCCTTCGTGCTCGTTCCGCTGCTGGGCATGGCCGCCGCCCTGCCGCTGGCCGCGCTGACCGTGCTGATCGACCAGGTGGTGACCTGGTTCCTGGCGGCCAGCGCCGACCTGGAGGAGCTGCGCTCCGCACTGGAGTCCCTGGTCGAGAGCGGCAACGCGGTGCTGCAGACGGCGGGCCCGGCCACGCTCACCGTGCTGGGCGTGGTCTTCAGCATCACCCTGGTCGCCCTGCAGATGGCCTCCGGCCAGCTCAGTCCGCGGGTCATGTACCTGTTCACCCGGGGCTGGACCGCCAAGGTGACACTGGCGGTCTTCCTGGGCACCTTCGTCTTCACGCTGCTGGTCCGCTACGCCGGGGGCCTGCTCGGGGACGATGAGGGCGACGTGCCCTTCCTGCCGGTGTTCTCCACCGCCGCGGCGCTTCTGCTGGTCGGGGCGAGCCTGGTGGCGTTCGTGTACTTCGTGGACGGCACGGTCAAGCTGATGCGTCCGACGACGGTCCTGGACCGCGTGGGCCGCGAGACGCTGAGGCAGATCCGGGCGCTGCCGCGGGCCACCGGACCCGTGCCCAGGCGGTCGAAGGTGGCCCCGCTGGGAGAGTCCTGCACCGTCGTCCGGTCGCGTGCCGATTCTGGCGTCCTCGTCCGTATCGACACTGCGCGCCTGATGCGCTGGGCCGCCCGCAACGACGCCTTCGTCCGGGTGGTCCCCGACATCGGCGACTATGTGGCGCCGGGCACCCCGGTCCTGGAGGTGCACGCCTCCCGGGAGCCCCGCAGGCTGGACCGGGCGGCCAAGGCGGTGCGCACCGGGGCCGAGCGGTCGACGTTCCAGGACCCCGCCTTCGGTCTGCGCCAGCTGGCCGACATCGGGGTCCGCGCGCTCTCACCGGGGATCAACGACCCCACGACGGCGGTCCAGTGCATCGACCGGCTCCAGCTCCTGGTGGAGGCGTTCGCCGTGGTCCCCCAAGGAGAGCGGACCCTGCGCGACCGCAAGGGGACCGCACGCGTGGCGATCCCGCTCCCGCAGTGGGAGCCTCTGGTCGATCTGGCCTTCACCGAGCTCGTGGTGAACAGCGGGGGCCAGCCGCAGGTGAGCCGGCGGCTGATGGCCGCCTTCGACGACATCGAGGAGGCCGCCCCCGAAGAGCGCCAGGCCGCGCTCCGCCGGGTGCGCGATGAGCTGCGCAGGACGTGTGTGCGCAGCCTGTCCCAGGAGGTGGTGGAGTTCGCGCTGACGCCGGACCACCAAGGGCTGGGCGGCAACGCGCGCGCAGGGGGCGCGGCGGACGCGGGACGCTGAGCGGCCCGCGCCCGCCGACCGGACCCGTGCCGGGGACCGGTCGGCGGGGCCCC